>CAZWRW010000060.1:0-8299 GCA_964636465.1 uncultured Ruminococcus sp.
AAAATCAATCAAAGATTGATTTTTCTAGGAACGGTCACAGCCCGTTCCCTACATGAGATTTTCAAAATCTCGACGTTAATATATCGAAAAAGAACGCCAAACTTAGAGGCGTTCTTTTGATTTATCCTTGCATTAAGTTGACGAGTATCTCTACACAAGTATCTATGCCCAAAGCGTGGCTGTTAAGTACTAAGTGATAGTTGTCTCGGAAACCCCACTTTTTATCCGTGTTGAACTCGTAAAAACTAGTCCTTCGACGGTCATTCTTTCGGATAAACTTTTCAGCATCCACAGGTTTTAGACCGTAACTATCTATCGCTCTATTGATTCTAGGTTGCATATCGGAACATATGAAAACCTTTAGGCAGTCTGGACGATTCCCTAATATGACATCGCTACACCTACCTACTACCACACATGATGGCTCTTTATCCGCAAACTCACGGATGATTCTTGCCTCTTCAAAGTAGAGTTTATCTGCCATAGGTATGACACCGTTATCGTAAAGGTTTGGGTTCGATGCCAACGAAAGACTATATATCACACTACTTACTATAGTCTCTTCTGACTTCTGTGCTTTCTCCAAAGATACCCCTAAGTTGGTAGCGGACATTTCTAAAATATCTTGGTTATGGAATGGAATCCCCAACTTTTCAGCTACCTTTTTACCAATCTCTCTTCCCCCTGTAGCGTATTGTCTATCAAGAGTTAAATAGTTAAACTTTTTCATCTAACCACCCTTTCTATAATTTGTAGTTGAACAACTTCAAAACGTTGTGTCGTTATGTATAGATTATACTACAAAAATCTTGAAAATTCAATAGTTTTAACCGAAAATTTTGAAATTTTTTTATTATAACGTCAACAAGTTACAATATGATTCCCACACCATTCCGAAGTTTTAAACGTTTTATCCAACGTATTCTACTGTGACGGCTCTAGTACCCATTTGAGTGTACCTCTCTAAGAACAGTGTCTTTGGATAGGCTATCCTACCCACCAAACTGTCATTAAAGTAGAAGTTTTCGTTATCATAACCGATGATTACTAAACAATGTTCATTTTTCATGTACTGGAATAGTGTATCAGTTCCGGTAAGATACCACGATATCCCCTCAACAGATGGCACCATATTCTGTGTTGCCCACACTATGATAGGTACATCTTTATCTATGTAGTTTTGTAAATCCTCTTGAGTTAAATCTCTATGACTTTCCACCCTGAAATACTCCGTTAGATTCTTCTCTTCTAATACTGAATCTATCGCATTGGTGATGGTGTTCTCATAGCAACCTAACCCACTCGAAGATTTTGGATTACCTATAAAAGCCTCATTAGGGTGTAGGCTCGAAAGTATAGCGTTGCCTTTTTTATACCCTATGATTTCAAGTTCTGCTTTAGCGAGGTGGTTGTCTATGAAGTCATCCACAGTGATATCAATGCCGTAGTACTGTAACACCGTGGTCGTGCTGACACTTTCGCAACCTGTAGGATATAGTGTGCGTTGGTCTATGAACGGAACGTCTAGAATTTGCACGGTACTAGTCAAAGTATCCAAAGCGGTCGGCGGATACTTTATGATACTTCTGTCTACCTTGCCAGTGTATGTAAAAGTAAATTCGGATTCTCCCAACTCTTCCGAACCCCCTAAACCTATGCTTGAACCTATACTCATCCCGAAACTGCCACCTACTGATGTTTCTATACACGTAGTAGTCGTGTTAGTCAAAAACACTAGTAGATGTACAGCTATTACAGCATATTGAGCTACACTAAGCTTTCTATTTTCAAAATAATCCATGTTCCTTTAAAATCTTTCTACACATATTATTTAACGCCAGTTCGATAATACAATTTTGCGTTGCAAAATTGCGGAACGTCGTGGACGACGTTCCCTACATAAAACTCAAGCACTTTCCGATACATAACACAACTTTTCGTCTGTGTCGTGATAGTATACCAACCAATCGTAGCTTGTCGGTACTATGGTGAAGTCTCCGCCGTTACCCAATGGCACACCATCGAATAACAGTTTGTATATCTCTGTGATAGTACCCTTACACACCACGGAATACTCTTCAACGTCTGCCCCTGATACTATTAAGTACAAAGGTACGTCATCCGTAGGAATGAACTCGTATAGATGGTTTAAAAACTCTTCCCATGTGAGTTCACCAAGTTCGACCTCTTTTTTAAAAGAGTTATCTTTTAGTTTGTCGTCTATCTTATCATAGATTTTGTTTAGCGACACTTTGGAAAGTTTGGAGATGTCTACAAAAGAGTAGAATACGTCCGCAACGATTTCCTTAGAGTTCTCATCACTTACTATAGTAACGCCGTCCAAAGATAACTCACATTTTAATCTCTCGATTTCTTTCTTAACTAACTCTTCTTCTGACATATTTTTACCTCCAAAGTTAAAAAATTATACTAAATATAACGTCATATTCAAACCCCATTAGATTCTAACCATTTAGCCACACCGTCTTCGAGATTGCTGTCTATAACGCCTGTGGCGACTGCTTTAAGTTCATCTATGGCATTGGATACTGCGTAACACTCATCGGATATTTTAAACATAGGTATATCGTTGACGTTATCCCCGAAACACACCAGCTTATCACAATGTAGAAGTTCTTTTAACTGTAGCACTGCATGAGCTTTGTCTATCCCTTTTGGAAGTATCTCCAACCACTGACACTTGCTGTAATAGTCCTTTTGATAGATACACTCATATCGAGACTTTAAAGCTTCATAGGCAGGTTTGAGTTTTTCAGGAGTATCTATGCAAGTGACATAGAACACTCCCCCACTGTAGAGGTTCTCCTCTATGGTTGGATGTTCCCTAACGTCCCCTTTGCGAGTCTCTAAGAATGCTTTCATATCCTCACTGATTAACGTAGGTACATATGAAAACTTCTCTTTACCGAGGTCAAAAGAGTATACTATAGGTGATATCTTACACTTATCAAGTGTTGATTTTATATCAAACACTTGATAACTTTCAAAAAAGTTTGAGATTAAAACCTCACTAGTTAGACTATCCACCACCATGGAGCCGTTATGTACTACCATAGGAATCTTACATTGTAAACCTTTAACTACGTTTAGAGCCGTCCCTTGTGAACGTGCGGTCGCAAAAGAAAATTTCAAACCGTTTGCAACTAGACGGTTGATAGTATCACAAGTATACTGTGAGAGTGTCTCGTCATCCCTGAGGAGTGTGCCGTCTAAATCGGATACGTATAGAGTTCCCATGGCGTTACATCTTTGTGGATATTCCGTTAATCTCAACGGAGTTCTCTTCTACGTCTATGATGATACACTTCCTACCGTTGATGTTACTAGTACGTACCTTATCTATGCCCTCTTTGGATACGTTCACAGTAACTTCAGGAGTGGCAACTACAGTCCTACTATCTACTATGTTTGAGGCTATCATAGGAGTTTTACCGATAGCAGTATCATAGACGGTATCAAGTGCGAGAAGTTTTTCATTATCCACGCCAACCTCTTGTAAAAGATTCTTTAACCTTAACTTATCGATTACGGTGGTTTCGGTATCGTTCTTGTTAGCATCGATAATCTCTTTAATCTTATCGTTTACCGTTGTGATAACTTGATAGTTTAAATCGTCACCAACCACGGTCTTTAAGATGTTTTGAAACTCTGCCTTTTCAACCTGTGCAGACCTCACAAACTCACAACCTAGTATGTCTTCTATGATGGTTTGATTAGGTTTCTTATAACTCTTAGCATAGTACATGATAGCATTCACATCTGGACTTCTGTCACTAAACGTTGGATATAGGAAACCATCAGTAGGTGCTTTATCTATGATTAGCTCATTGTTTAACTTTTTGAATACGCTCTCCTGAGAGAATACCAGACCAGCATCACCATATTGTGCTTGACAGAAACCTGTCAACATGAAGTTGTAATCCAAGTTGTTGTCGTCGTTGAAGTCGTCATTTTTGTTCTTTACCTTAACAGTATATGTGCAGTGTGCGGAAATTATCGCAAAGGATGGCTCATAGTCGATACTTTCTGCTACCCTATTTAAGAACTTTTCAACTTCTGTTTCGTCGTCGAACTTTTCCTTTACTAAGCCGTATAGCAACGGTTGAATTCCGTCCTCTTCGTACTGCTCGTTAGGTATTTGATACTCTACAAAGTTTTTGCCTACACTAGTCGATAACACCCTCTTTAAGCTCTCGATAGTGACATCTAACTCTTCACTTTCAATCTCTGAGTATGGCTTGATAGTATAAGTTCTAACCTTTTTGTCGGTATCTATGAAGGCAGTCAAAACCTTGTTTATAGTTAGAAATCCGCTCTTTTCAGATAGGTTTTTCTTTAACTCTGAAACTTCTTTTTTATTCATAAAATTTAAATCCTTCCTTAATGATAGTTCAATAATGTTCAAAAAAAACTTCTCTTGACATTATAGCACATCAAGAGAAATTTTGCAAATAGATATTGAAAGGAGGTTGTAATGTTCTTTTCCTTTTATTCGTTATATTCGACAAATCGAACGTTTTCAAACTTACAAGTTTTCGCCATTACTTTCAATCACGGATTTATACCAGTAACCGCTATCTTTTATGGTTCTCTGTTGAGTTTGATAATCCACATAGATTAAGCCGAAACGTTTGTCGTAACCGTCTGCCCACTCGAAGTTATCCAATACAGACCAGTACATATAACCCATGATATCTATGCCCTCATCGGAGGCTTTCTTTAGACTTCTCAAGTATCTAGTTAGGAAGTCTATTCTAAGTGGGTCGTGAACCTTGCCATCTAAGAAGATTCTATCATTGTTAGCCATGCCGTTCTCTGTGATTAGGATAGGTAACTTGTATCTATCATATAGGAAGTTGCAAGACCAGTATAGACAGTCATCATCGATAGGCCACTCACACTGTGTGATAGGTTTGCCTTGAGTATACACCTTACCAGCCTTACCGTGACCCTCTTCTCTAACACCATTGATATCTAGAATAGCATCCGCTTGGTAGATGTTCACGCCATAGAAATCCAACGGTTGTGAGATTAAATTCCACTCTTCCGCAGTGATGGTTGGCATAGCATCGCCAAAGAGTTCGTAGGCTCTATCTGGATACTTACCTAATATGATTGGGTCTGCCCACCATGAGTTACTAAACACGAAACCTTTACTTCCAAAATCAAAGGATTTTTGTCTAGCTAGTTCGATATTTTCAGGGGAATTAGTTCTAGGATTCAAAACTGGGCCAGTAGGTGCAAAACCGACTTTAACCTCTTGTTTAGCGTGTTCTCTTAGAACCTTTACAGCCTTACCATGTGATAGTATCACGTTCTTAGAAATTAGACAAAGTTCTCCAGTAGAACACTTTTGGAAAGGTGCAAAGATACCTCTATCGTAGCCCATACCCACGAAAACTTGTGGCTCATTTAGAGTAATCCAATACTTAACCCTATCGGAATAGTTTTCGACTAATACTTTAGCGTACTCTTCAAACCAGTCCGAAGAGTTTGGATTTAACCAACCACCCAACTTGTGTAACTCCATAGGGTAATCCCAATGGAACATGGTAACTAGTGGCTCTATGCCGTTTGCGATAAGCTCATCGATTAGGTTGTTGTAGTACTCTATACCCTTTGGATTTACCTCACCTATGCCGTTAGGTATGATTCTCGTCCAACTGATGGAAAATCTATAGTATTTGATGCCTATCTCTTTCATCTTTGCGATGTCATCTTTGTAGAGGTGGTACTGGTCACAAGCCACGTTGCCGTTCTCACAATGTGCAATAGCTGGATTGTCTTGACAATAATAGTCCCAAACGTTTAGACCTTTGCCATCCTCATTGTAAGCACCCTCAACTTGGTATGATGCCGATGCAGTACCCCACATAAAATCTTTTTTAAATCCCATTCTGTTCCTCCTATATCCATCCGTGGAACGCCTTTGCGATGTCCACTAGTGTTACTTTATGGATTGTTACTATACATTATTATACATTGTGACAAGTTATAAGTCAACGTACTTTTTGATGTTTTTATGTTACAATATTGACTTGTATATATAATTTTTGGTACTATCTAATAGGTTGATACGAACACAATAAATTTTTTTAAAAAATTTTAAAAAAACTATTGACATTCAACAAAAAGTGTGGTATCATATAAGCATAGAAAGTAGTTTAGGAGCCATTCGGTAAAAGGTTTCTAAGCTGTGTACGGAAAGGATTTGGATACCGATGGGAAGAGATGCAATTCTATAAAGGAATACTTTTAATCCAAGTAAAGGTAGGAAAGACCGATGGAAAAAGAAGAAGTATCGTTTTTTAACTTGTACACTCCTCGTGTGGGTGCTACAAAAATATCTTACATTTGAATATTTGTTATCTAAAGGCACCATCTGTTTGATGGTATCTTATTAAACACTTTATGTAGTGTATCTTACTTATGACACGTTTCGGGTGTCTTCATTTTAAACATGACTTTATGTCAAATAGGTTGCGAATTTTACTTATTAATAGTCGTTACCTAGACCTCCTTGAGGTTAGGTCTTAAAGATTTTTCTGTAAAAAAGTAAATAGCTTACAATCACGGATTGCAATTCTGTTGCAATCCGTTTGTTGTTTTGTGCTTGTTGTATTAAAAAAATCACGGAACGATTTTTGCACCGTTCCGTTTAATTTTATATACATTTGGACTGTAAAGCCTCAAAATCTTTGCTTGGTATAGGCTTTGAATAGTAGTAACCTTGTATCAAAATATCGTAGCCGAGAGAACGCAAGAAGTCTATCTGGTCTTGATGTTCCACGCCCTCTGCAACGACCTTTAGATTCAAATCGTAAGCGAGTTTTATTATGTTATGTATTATGATTCCACTCTTTTTGATGTCGTCGTGTTCGTTGACTTTGAAGAATCCACCATCTAACTTGACTATGTCTATCGGAAGTTCTTTCAATGAGTTCAACGAGGAGTAACCTGCTCCGAAGTCATCCATTGAGACTGAAAATCCAAAACTACGCAACTTTGTGACTGTATCTATCAAGAGTTCCTTGTTGTCGAAGAATGCACTCTCTGTGAGTTCAAGTTCAATCTTGTTGTGAGGTACTTTGTAACTATCCACTAAGCGGAGAATCTCCTTGACTAGCGACTTATCCGAAAAACACGCCCTCGACAAGTTCACCGAAATCGGCACGATATCCAAACCTTTGTCTAACCATTCACGTTGCTTTTTACACACCGATTCTAACATATACTGGTCTAACTGTCGGATACAGCCGTTCTTTTCAAACACCGGAATAAACTCACTTGGATTGATTAACTTACCTGTGCTATCTTTCCAACGCACCAGAGCTTCTCCAGCAGATAGGGTTTCTGTCATGAGGTCGTACTTTGGTTGCACATACAAGAGAAACTCATCCTTTTCGATAGCTCTATAAAAGTTGTTGAAGATATCACTCTCTTTTAAAATCTTTTCGTGCATTGCCTTTGTAAAGAAACTGATGGTCTCTTTTAGGTTATAGTCTTGCAACTTGACGTTATCCTTAGACATATTAGCCATCATGCTCATACGACTCATTGAATAGTTCTTGTTATCCACGATATACACGCCAAATGCAAAACGCATATCTTTAAGCTTTTCGGATTTGTGCAACTCATTGGATAGGCTCAACAGACGTTCACGCATGGAGGTTTCACCTTGATACATTAACAACATATCAAAAGTATCAAGATTTTTGTGTGCGTAGAACTCCTTCTTTTTAACGAAGTCGTTCATGATACGGTCTATCTCAGTGAGAGCCTCATCGCCACGTTGGTGACCGTTTATGTCACAGAATATTCTGTACTTGTAAACGTCAAACGATACAAAAGCGTATCTGTTTCTGCCCCTTTGAAGTTCTTCTGTAGCGTCTATTTTGAACTTGAGCCAGTTGTTTCCGCCTGTAACCGTATCTAGGAAGAGTATCTTTTTGAGTTTTCGCCTGTTAAGTGTACCAGTAATCACAAATACTATGATTATCAAAACTTGTGTGATTAACAGTATACCTAAAAGTTTCATGGATAGTGCCAGTATGGTCAACATATCGCCATCTTGTACGGACTGCCTACCTACTAGGATACTCCACCCATTGATACCTAAATCAGCTCGATACCACAAGTTAGGTGCAGAATCGTAGACACTCGCCACACTTTTGATACACTTAAAGAAGTCTTTAAAGGTCAAGTCATACACATTAGAATCTAAAGTGTTAAAGATTATTCCACCTCTTAGAGTATCTTCGGAAGTTGTCTCTTTTAA
>CAZWRW010000061.1:0-8230 GCA_964636465.1 uncultured Ruminococcus sp.
ACGGATGCATTTGTAGGGTGTAAAAAAGTCACATACGTGGATTAGAAGCTCATAGGGAACGGGCGTGACCGTTTCTTAATTTGTCGAATTTGCGTTATAAAAGAAGAGCGTAATGCTCAGTAATAAACTCAGAAAAGAGATGTATATTATGACAAAAAGAATATTCAACCTGCTAATAGGAACGTGTTGTATTTCGTTTGGAATAGCTGTTATGTCTAAAGCCTCTATTGGGATGTCCCCAATATCGTGCTTTCCATATGTAATGTCACTTATTTATTCCAGACTAACTTTAGGTAAATGGGTTTTAATATGGAATGTATTGTTTGCTTTATTGCAAATTCCTATAATGGGAAAGCAGTACAAGTTGTATCTACTTACTCAAATACCACTGGCATTTCTTTTGGGATATTGCACAGACTTTGTAAAATATTTAATCCAAGGCATTCCTGTAAGCGGTTATATTATGAGTGCTTTGTTCGTCGTTTTAGGAACGATATTGACGGCATTAGGTGTCTATTTAACTGTCAATGCAAAACTCATCATGAATGGTCCAGAAGCATTTGTTAGAGCCGTCTCGGATAGAACCCACATCAAGTTTGGGACATTGAAAAGTATTTTTGATATTAGTAATATGTTATTAGCGACAATCGTATCTTTGATTATTTTCCATAGACTGTATGGCGTAAGAGAAGGAACAGTTTTTTCGGCTATATTTACGGGAGTTTTTGTGAACATTTATACAAAGATATTTGATAGAATAAAAAGACAAATAAATTCAAAACGTATTGATATCTAAAAAAAGATTACAGGCACAATAAAACTAATATATCTGTGAAAATTTGAAAATCTAGAGGTGGAAAAATGAAAAAAACTAGTTATGATATGCTCTATTTGGCAACCTGTGCAGTAAACGGGGTAGTCCCTGACAAGGATAAAATCACGCAAATTGATTTACAAAAGCTGTTTGATATGTGTCAATTTCATTGCCTAACGGCAACGGTAGACGTTGCACTTGAATCGGCTGGGGTTAAAAATTCTAAGTTTGTGGAGGCTGAATCCAAAGCGATAAAGAAGAACCTCTTGCTTGACATGGAGCGTGAAAAACTTTTTCAGTTTATGGAGCAGAACGGCATTTGGCATATGCCTCTTAAAGGCGTTATTTTGAAAGATATGTATCCAAAAACGGGCATGAGACAGATGTCAGACAACGATATTCTGTATGATGTGAAGTTTCAAAATGAAGTTTGCAAATATATGAAAAGTCATGGATACTCCGCAGAAAGTGTAGGAAAAGGCAATCATGATGTCTACATGAAACCGCCGATTTTTAATTATGAACTGCATTCTAAACTGTTTAATGAGGATAAGAATAAAAATTTATTTGGGTATTATAAAAATATTGAAAATCGTCTTGTAAAAGACACCGATAAAAATTACGCATATCACTTTACAGATGAGGATTTCTATATTTACATCACTGCCCACGAATACAAGCATTTTATCGGGAGCGGTACGGGTTTGCGTTCACTTATGGACTGTTACATCTACATAAAATCTAAAGGGGATTCGATGGATTGGGACTACATTTCAAAAGAGCTTAAAACTCTAAACATAGCTGATTTTGAAGAAAATCGTAGAAATCTTGCGATAAAAGTCTTTTCAAATCCGAATTTGCCCGAACTATCGTCAAAAGAGACGGAATTGTTAGAATATTATCTGTTTTCTGGAACGTATGGTACCATGAAAAATAGCGTTAAAAATGGATTAGAAAAAGAAAACAATTCTAAGTTTAAGTATATTTTGCACAGATTCTTTCCACCGATGTCTTTTTATAAGATACACCATCCAATAGTTTATAAGTACAAATTTTTATTGCCGTTCTTTAGTGTTTATAGAATCGTTCGTGGAGCAGTTTTGAATCACAAAAAAATATCCGCTGAATTTAACATTTTAAGAGGTTCAAAATCATAACTGAACGTATATATTTGAGATTAAATAATCCCATGAGTTGCCTCATGGGATTGTTATTTATTAGATGACTTTACCTAACGAGAGTTAAGTTCGTCAAGATTGGACTGTATAAACTCATATGAGATTTTGCCATCCGTAAAGCTTACGAACGCCCTTAGCGGATTGTACTTCAACATTTGAGCCATCATCTCTTCAGTACCTTCGCCCATGTCACCGCCGTCCATAGCAGAATTGTACATATCATTGAGTTGTTTTAAGAAATCCTTGGCGTTAGGGTCGTTGAGGAGGTCGCCGTAGTTGGTGTTCATATCGTAATCCTTAGGAATCTTAACAGTAGATTCCACCGTTAAACTTTTAGATAGCACAATATCTCTTGAAGATTTTCCAATTAGGATGTTGAAAATACCAGTCTCAACGTGCCAATCTTTGATACGTGTATTGTAGTAGGCAAACGAACGTTTGTCTAAAATAAATGTCACAGACTTAGTTTCGTTAGGCTCTAGATAAACCTTTTCAAAGCCTTTTAGCTCCTTAACTGGACGTTTTACAGAACTCTCAACATCTTGAACATATAGCTGGACTATCTCTTTACCTGAGACCGTTCCAGTGTTGGTGATATCTACAGTTACGGTCAAGGTGTCAGTATCCTTTATATTTTCACTAGATAGTCTCAAATTTGAGTATTCAAAAGTGGTATAACTTAGACCATATCCAAATGGGAATAGCACATCCATGGCTTTTTTGTCGTAGTAACGATATCCCACGAATATTCCCTCAGTATAGTTGACGTTGTCGCCCTCGCCGAAACCACTTAACCAAGATGGATTATCTTCTAACTTTAGAGGGAAAGTCTCAGCCAATTTACCGCAAGGGTTAGCATCTCCGAAAAGTATTCTAGATGTCGCTGTGCCTGTACCTTGTCCAGTTAGATAGGTCTCCAAAATTCCCTTAACGTTGTTAATCCAAGGCATGGTCACTGGTGAACCGTTATGAAGAACTATCACGGTGTTAGGTTGGACTGCCGTAACACGTCTGATTAATTCATTTTGACAGTTAGGCAAGTCCATATGTGTGCGGTCGAAACCCTCGCTTTCAAAAGTATCCGGTAGACCTGCGAAGATTACCGCAACTTCGGATTGCTTTGCAACCTCGACTGCCTCCTGAATTAGTGTCTCATCGATGATATCTTGTTTAGTGTCGTAGCCTTGTGCATACGTGATTTCAGCGTATTTTTGAGACTCATCAAATGCGTTAGAAGTCCTATGTGAATTTATGTGAGAACTTCCGCCCCCTTGATATCTTGGAGCTTTAGCAAACTTTCCGATGTATGCAACCTTAGAACCCTTTTTCAATGGTAGCACATTGTCGTCATTCTTTAGGAGTACTATGCATCCCTCGGCTACCTTTTCAGCGATTTCGTGGTCTTTATCCATATCAAAAGTTGCGTTAGGGTCACGATTTTCTAGATAATTATCCATAACGGTTAGGATTCTTTCGACAGCGGTATCTAACACGCTAACGTCCAGTGAGCCGTCGTTGACAGCCTCTACTATTTGGATGTCGGTCAAACCGCCACTAGATGGCATCTCTAAATCCAAACCTGATTTCAACGCTTGAACTCTACCGTTTACCGCACCCCAGTCACTGACTACAAAACCTTTGAATCCCCACTCTTTACGGAGGATATCTGTAAGTGTTAGCTGGTTTTCGGATGAGTACACGCCGTTTACTCGATTATAGGAACACATAACGGTCTTAGGTTGAGCCTCTTTTACAGCGGTTTCAAAACTTGCTAGATAGATTTCCCTAAGTGTACGCTCATCTATGTTGGCACTGACAGACATTCTTCTATGCTCCTGATTGTTGGCTATAAAGTGCTTTAGTGACGTTCCTACGCCCTTGCTCTGTACGCCTAGTATATGATGTTTTGCCATCTGTGAAGATAGGTAAGGGTCTTCGGAGAAGTACTCAAAGTTTCTGCCACATATAGGTGAACGCTTGATGTTACATCCAGGCCCCAGCAACACGCTGACATCTTCGGCTTGACATTCGTTGCCTAGAGCCTCGCCCATGGTTTGAAGTAGCTCCCTATCGAAAGAACACGCAGTCGCACACGCTGATGGGAAACACACCGCCTTGATACTCAAGTTCACTCCTAGATGGTCAGCTTTTAAGTCTTGTTTTCTCAATCCGTGAGGGCCATCGGAAAGCATAAAACGAGGGATTCCCAACCTCTCGATAGCCTTAGTGTGCCAAAAGTCGTCACCTGAACAGATACTCGCCTTTTCTTCAAGAGTGAGTTCGGTTAAAATCTTTTTAATGTCTAGCATATTAAAAACCTCCAAATATATCTATATCTAACTCTACTGTCTTATAACTTTCATAAAAATATGTTATATTTTATTGATATTTTATATTATATCACAAATATTATATAGTTTCAAGAGCTTTTTAAACTTTATTTTGGTATGATATTGACTTATATTAAAAAAAAATCGACGCTACATATAAGTAACATCGATTTTTCTGTCGTGCTAACATTCTTTGATAGAAATCTCCACACACTGCTGTTGGGAGGCGTTACCTTTAAAAATTCCCTTGTCAATGTAGCAGTCTTGATAGTCTCTACCCTTGACGAACGCCACATACCCTTGATTCGTATGGCAACAGTTTGTAGGGTCATAGCCGTACCAGAAACCATCTTGATAGACTTCCACCCACGCATGAGTAGCACCGTAACGTACCTCATGATTTTCATACATCAATCCCGAAACGTACCTTGACGGGATTCTCAAATGCCTAAGCATTGCGATAAATATGTGTGAATAGTCTTGACAGACTCCCACCTTGAACGAAAAACTTTCATGAGCTTTTGTATAGATAGTAGTACTCATAGGTGTGTAGGTTAGGTATTTGTGTAGATGTTCCATCAGTAGGTCGGCTTTTTGAAGATTATCGTAACCGTGGTTGAATAGTTTAGATATTCCGTCTAAGAACCCCACCATCTCGGAGGACATACCTGTATAGTTTGATGGGTACTTGTACACCGAAATATCATTAGATGCTTTCACCAAAGTATCCGATGTGAAGACCGTCCCAGATACTGAAAACCCAAAACTATTATGCTCTTCAAGACTGCTACCACTATAATTATAGTTTCCGCACCAGTCTAATTGACGATGGTAGTAGTCACAGGGGAGTATCTCGCATTCGTAGGAGTACAACCTTTGGGAGTCATCATTGATGGGTTCAACGTTCAAGGAGAAGTAATGTTCTTTTATTGGGAAATCAAACGTCAGTGACATTTGATATTTAAAACTAAGCTTCATAGAAGTTCTTCCTTTTTTGAGACCTTAAATTATCGAATTAGAGTTACTCTAAACCCTAACTATTTTAGATAGTTCGTCGATAGCCTCGGTGCGTTGGTCGTAGTCCAACTCGTCGCCGTTGATGATGATAGAAACCATGTTCAACGCACTAGTATCGTAGTTGATATGTATCTTGTGAAGTCTAGTCAAGAGTTTTCTGTACTCTTCCAAAACCTTAGCCTTTGGATACTTTAATCTAATATATAAATCTATTCTTTCCACGTATCTACCGGCTTTCATGATGTTTCTACTTTCGTCATCCTCGATAAAGTCATCAGCACTGCCCCAAAACGCTAGAAGACAATCCACAACCTGTTGCAACGCAAATATAGGATGTTCTGAGTTTTTGGAATCTTTAAGGACGTTCAACGCCATTTCAACGTATGCCAAACTTTCAGAAGATATAGTACTTCTAATAACCATAGCATTGTCATAAGCCTTGGTCAAGTTTGAGTATAGAGAATCCTCGTCATGCTTGTCGAAGATATATCTAGAAGTAAAGTCCTCTTTGGAGTAGTATTTACAAGGTATTCCTATAGCCGTGCAGTATTTTTTATAGATTTCGTTGTCGCCGTCTATCATCAAATCATAGTATGAGAAGAACGTTCTAAGGGTTGTGAACACTCTTTCGCAATATCTACCCAACCAATATAGATGGTTTGCCTTACCTGTTGAAACTACCATTACTTCATTGTTACTTACCATAAAAATCACCTTTCTATCTTTAAAAAAATACATCAATACATAGCCATTGCATGGCGAAACGATGTTATCCTACAACCCAAGTATCTTTAAATCCTCCGCCTTGTGATGAGTTCACCACAAAACTATTAGCATCTCTACTGAACCTAGTTAGACCACTAGCCCAAACCTTGGTATCCTTGCCACTTAGGACAAAAGCTCTCAAATCAGCTTTTCTAGGCACTGGAACGCCATTCTCCATAATATCTAAGTCTAAGAAGTCTATGACCTCTTGTGCGATAAATCTACGATTCTCCCTCTTGATTAAGTCTTTCATATCTGTTAAAGCCTTTGGGTCGAGGTCACGACCGAATACTACACCATAGCCTCCAGCCTCGGAAACGTCCTTGATTACCAACTTTTCTAGATTGTCTAATACATACTTCATATCATCTTCGTAGTATGGTAAGTATGTAGGAGCGTTCTTCAATATAGGCTCTTGGTCTAGATAGTATTTAATCATCTTAGGAACGAAGTAGTATATACCCTTGTCATCAGCTACGCCGTTACCTGGAGCATTTATGATGGCTACATTTCCTGACTTGTACACTGACATCAAGTTAGGGATACCTATCAAACTTTCAGGAAGAAAAGCCATCGGGTCGAGGTACTCATCGGAAATTCTCCTATAGATAGCACCTACACGTTTCTTACCATCTATTGATTTGTAGTACAAGACATTATTTTCAACCACCAAAGTTTCGGAAGTACACAATGCAGAGTCTGTGATTTCCGCTAAGTATGAATGCTCAAAGAATGCGGCGTTATATCTACCAGGGGTGAGTATAACGTTGATTCCTCCGACGTTTACACTGTCCATGGTGTCTTTTAAGAGCTGTCCATAGTTTCGATTGTCTACAACCTTATTCTCTTGGAACGTAAACGGACTGACTCTTCTAGTAATTTCACGAGCAATCAATGGGTATGATGCCCCTGATGGTACTCGTAAATTATCCTCAAGTATGTACCACTGACCATCCTTAGCCTGTACTAAGTCTATGCCAGAAATATGACTATATACCCCCAACGGTGGCACGATACCCTCACATTGTGGTAGGTATCCTTTAGAAGAGAACACGAACTCTTCAGGTACTACGCCATCCTTGACTATCTTCTTTTCGGAATAGATATCCTTTAGGAAAAGGTTCAAAGCATCAACACGTTGTATAAGTCCTTTTTCTATTACGGAGAAATCTTCTTTAGGAATAATTCTTGGGATGGAGTCAAATGGGAACAGTTGTTCTTTAAAAGTTCCGTTCTTGTATATTCCAAACTTAACACCATAACGTTTCATCATGGCATTCACGTCATCTGTATAATGTACTAGTTCAATACTCATAACAATCACCTTCTGAAAAATATATCTTAAAGTCAAAAAGACGCTACCAATCCCATTAGGATTAAATAGCGTCTTTGCTAATATAGATTATATCATAGCTTATATATTTTTGCAAGGGGATTTTAAAATTTCTTAGAAAATATAGTATATTAAACATAAGAGTTAAAATTTTTAATCAATCATGCATACTGAGGTTTAATATTTTAAGTCTAAGGGAAAAATCTTCAAAATTAGATAGTCGTTATCATGGACAACCAATGGACAACCAATGGACGTCCAGTATTCATCCACATGGACGGCATAGGATAGGTTAGGTTAAGTAAGGTTAGGATAGGATAGATTAGGATATATAACTTTTTCCCCCTCCTCTGTCCAAACGTTCTGTTATGGTTTTAAAAAATTATATGGTATGGTTATAGATGTAGGGAACGGGCTGTGACCGTTCCTTAGAATCACACGCAGTGTGATTGGTTTTTATTGAATTTACAAAACATCTGCATATGATTTGACTTCGTCAAATTTAGGAACGGTCGAAGCCCGTTCCCTACACAGGATTTTCAAACCTTACAGATATAAAATACAACAGTATAGAATTATATCTAATTGGCAATATTAAAACAAATTTGGACAAAATGTCGAATAATAGGCATAGATATCAATGAAACTTTGTGTATAAAAGTTCACAAAAAGAGTTGAAATTGTTCAAAAAAAATGTTATACTCTTACTAAAGGTTCGGGAGTTCACAAGTAGGTGAACAGACCACGGTGTCAATTTTAGGGAGGTAGTTCCAAATGGGAATTAGTAAAAAGT
>CAZWRW010000062.1:0-8123 GCA_964636465.1 uncultured Ruminococcus sp.
GAAAATTTAATCGTGTGGGAGTGTGTCAATTTGACACACTAGTAAACACCAGTCCGATATTTTAGGAATTGTTACAGCTAGTTCCCAACACCGAAAATGATATCACTTTTAATACCTGAATTGATATAGAAGAGTAAGATTTTTTAAGCCTATACTTTTGGATGTTTTTTTCATATAATAGAATCATAAATTTTGTGATAACATAGAATCATATCTAAATCTAACTGGTGGTGAATTCAAAAATAATTACGAAAGGAGTTGTTACTCGAAATTTGAGTAACAGAACGCACACAGTATGGATAAGGATACACTCATTTCAAACTTGGAAAGTTACAGCAAAAAGACAATATTCCTTGACGATTTAAAGGTTATAGTCAACTCAAGGGACTACTATGTTCTAGTAGATACTATACAAACTCTACAAGAGTGTGGAATACTCACACCAGTATCAAGTAGTGGCTTGAATGGTTTAAATCCGAGCCTATACATGAAGTATCATATCAACCCACCAATAGCGGATTATTCTTCACAGTTGCGTGAGATTAAAGCTCTGCATCATGCAATACGTATCGATAAGTACTTACATTCACCTGAAAAGTACATTGAAGTTAGAAGTTTAATCTATCCATTGAGTGAGTATCTAAAAGTACGTAGTAGCGAACTTTCCGAGGAAATGTCAGAGAATGAACGAGCCTACGCCATATGGCACGATGAGAAGATTCTCGATGACCCTAAGAACTTAGCTATACTTAATGATGTAGGTGTGTTACCTATACTGAATGTGTATCCTACTCCTGAGCCGTTCTTTAAGCATCAAGTTACGTCCAAGCCTAACAATGTGCTGGTCATTGAAAATAAAGATACATGGTTTTCTTTGCGTAGACTCATGTTGAATAGTCAAGGTATAGTTACACTGTTCAACGTTCCATTGGAGTGCGTAATATATGGTGAAGGTAAGAAAGCATCTAGAAAGAGTAGTAGACTGCAAAGGTATATATTAACGGATACAGACTTTTCAGGTACTGTGTACTATTGGGGCGACTTGGACTACGAGGGCATAAATATATACTTAGGTGTGGTAAAGTATAACCCATCTTTACATATAGAGCCTCTAGTTTTGGCATACACGAAGATGTTAGACAGCTTTACTACTATGCTAGAAACTTCCCTTGATGTGCGAGAATATGCTTGTAAGAAACCTCAAAGTAGACCTAAAAACATGGATGAATTTTTAAAATATTTTTCAAAAGAGTATGCAGATAGATTTATCGCACTACTCAACGATGGGCTTTATATTCCACAAGAGATAGTGAACTATCCAACATTAAAAGCGTGTGCGAGGTACTAAAATATGTTGAACTACAATTATCTAAACGGATTTGACAAAAGAATGGAGTTCGTAGCTTGTATATCTTCTATAGTAAATCGTAAAAATACCAACATCACTATGGAAAACCTATTCGACAAGCAGAAACACGAACTAGATAACATCATAATATCAATGTTAGTACACATCATGGAAAAGACCCTATTTGAAGAAGACGATTGCACCATCGACGAGTTGGAGATGTTCTTAGCACAGTTGGTAACCATCTATAAGAAGAAATTCTCACCTGAAACCTTACACGAACTAACTAGATACATAGTCAAAGATATCTTACAGAATAAGAATGAAAACTACGTATACTATGTAATGGACTACTCTAAAGGGGAAATGCAATCACAGAGTGTAAGGCTTATCGCTGATAGGATAACCTCAACCAATAAGGTTGTATACTTCCTTACTACGCAAGGATACAATATGTTACTACGTACTAAAGAAGTCGATGATGTACTGGGTTTCCAAATAGAAAAGGTACGCTTAAAGATGTTAGTCCAAAGTCGGAACTATTCCAAGGCTTTAGAACAGACCAAACAGCTAATACGTATGCTAAACGAAAAATCCAACGAACTACGACTATTTGACAGAAAACTACATTTAAATATATATACAGCCTCTGGGGATGAGTGCGAGAGTATCATACAAAGTATAAGCAACATGATTCTTGACGAGTACAACACCTTGGAAGATGTACAGAATAACATAGTACTATACAGAAAACATCTCACAAATGAGGGTGATGAAGACGAAACTACTACTGATAGCAATTCGGAACTATCTACCGCTAGAGAAAAACTGTTCAATATAGATAAGAACATTGATATAATATTTCAAAAGCAAAGGACACTCTTAACCGAGTGCATGAAACTTAGAAATGTATATTTTGAAACCGTTAGACTAGCCTTGACCACACGCAGTGTACACCGTTTCGATTTACAAGAGGTAGTACTATCACAATTGGAACGCTATGACCATACCAACACACATACCATTGATGAAATATGTGCAAAACTCTTAGCCCCTTTGATGTTTCCAAAGTTTCCGAGTATTTTGGATATCGGACTATTCTATGCACCACAGTTACAACGAGAAGACTCCAATGAAGAGGACACTCTACCCGATGGAGATTACATACAATCGGACAGCATTGCAAAACGTATAGATAAACGTAATTCGGCACACGTCACTGTGATTACACTGTTGTTACAGTATGCTCAATCCAGTGGGGAGAGTTTCTTTTTAAGTGAACTTTGGGAGTACTATCTAGAACACTCAGACGTTACTACACTCACCCATGAGAAGTTAATCTTTTTAGTATTCTTGCAACTGTATGAGTTAGGAACTATCGATATAGAACTATGTAAAGGTGACCCTCATGAGTGCCAAGGGGAGTTTGACTTATCCTATGCTTTAAGTGAAATTTACACTAACCATCCTGATATGTTCGGAATACGAGCTATACACATAGCTAAAGGTGATAATACAGTACAACTCAGTTGGCAAGATACATCCTTTGGATTGCCTTGTGAACAGAAAGTCGAAATAAACAATCTAAAATTTACTAAGGAGATGAACTAATCCATGCGTGAAACCTTAAAAGTTTTGAAACAACTTATCCTTAGGGGTAGCATCAATGACCGTGACGACCGTGAACTTTTTGAATACGCCTCTAAAGAAGAGGTTTGGGACGAACTCGAAACTTTTTCTCAAGAATGGGATTTTTACATAGTCAAAGCACCACATAATCTGTATCTTGTACCCACACAAGAAAATACACTGTTCAACCTCAAATTGCGTGAAGTAAGAGAAAACGTCAGTAGCGATGCACGTAACATTGATGCTTATCTACAGTGCTACATAGTGATGGTAGTGTTACATATGTTTTTCGGGAGCAAGAACAATACCGCTCAAAGTGCGACCTCTTTATGTATAAAGGACATCGTTGCAGAACTTGACGAACGTTTCAAAAACAACAACGAGGCTACCGCCATCGAAGAAAACTTCCACATAAACTTTAGACGTATTTCCGACATTTGGAACAGTAAAACGGTAGCTAATTCAGGACGAAAAGATTCTAAAATGGAAACCGTTAGGACAGCGTGTCGTTTCTTGCGTAACCAGCAGTTATTAGAATTCTACGACGATTACGAAGAAGTACGACCACTCGATAGACTAGTAACGGTTATGTGTCAGTACTACCTCAATGATATGCGTATCAGTGAGATTAATGCCCTGTTCGATAAGGAGGAGGATAATATATGCCAGTAATCAACCGATTTCGTTTAATCAACGTTTTCTACGAATGCAACTACATCAAGGATGAAACTTTTGACCTAAATAACGGCTCAAATGTACTATTCAACCTTGCTAATGGTAGTGGTAAGAGTACAATTGTTCATATGTTGCTTCAACCTGTGATTCCTAAAGCACATATGGAGGGGCGTAAACTTTCGAGCTATATTTCCAAGGGGAACTCACCTACATACGTGCTAATCGAGTGGCTATTGGATAATACTAAAGTACCTACATACTTCTTAACTGGAATAGGTATGCGTTCTGTGCGTGGCGGTCTTGATGAACAATCCGAAAATACATCTATAAACTACTTCACTTTTACACATGAGTATAGAAATCCTTGCGACTACGACATAACTAATATACCAATCTTGGAGCAAAACAAGTTGCTAACCTATCGAGACGTTTTTGAAAAGTTAAGAGGATATTCATATCAAAATCAAAACTTTTCTGTATATAAATCCGATAGGCGAAAAGACTATGAAACATCAATGGCACAACACGGAATATACGCCTCTGAGTGGAAACATTTAGAGAAAATCAACCAAGCAGAAGGTGGCTTAAATTTGCTGTTTAAGGAGTGTAAGACCTCTGAGGCTCTATTCAATAAAGAGATTCTCAAAACCGTTTCGGATACGATGGAAGAATCAAGAAACGCTTTAACGGACTTGCTGACACAGTTCGCTATTGAAACTCTAGATTATGATGATGACATTCAAGAGAGGGAAAACTACGCCAACTTTAGGCAACAGTTAGCAGATTTCATTCCGACTTTTAAAAACTATTACGAGACTTTAGACCAAAACGAAACCTTAGAACGCTATCTGCATGGAGTTCTAAAGCATATAAAACAGTGCATATCTACCAAGCAACAAGAGATAATATCATCACAGAACGACCAAGAACGCTTTAGCAATACGTTGGTACACATTCGTAAAGAACGAGTTTCGGAAGAGTACTACGCCATACAAGATGAACTCTCACAGGCTGAATGGTTGTTATCGGATGAACAGGCTAAGTTACCATCATATGAAAATGAGTTTGAGCGTACAAATCACGCATATAGATGCATGGATGCCTCACAACATTACGCCAACATGGTGAAAAGTCAAAATAGGTTAAACGCTATTAGAGAGACCATGAAAACTCTATCCCAAAGCGATGAACAGAAACACATTAACGAATTGGGTTATTCTATATATTGTAAATACATAGAAATCAAAAACGACACAGTTACAGAGTTACAGAATCTAAAGGAAAAGGCGAAATCTCTTAACTATGACCTAAACCAATACAATCAAAAAATATCTTCACAGAACCAAACCAGAGATGAACTTATACAACATCAAGCCGTGCTAGAAAATAATCATGAGCGTTTCTTACAGATGGAAACGTCGCTAGTAAAATCTGTAGGAGCGTCACTGCAAAGGTGCTTAACTGGCGAACTTGATGTGCAATCTACAGAGAACATAAGGCAAAACTTAGAGAACAATCAAAAAGAGTGTTTAGCACTAGCTGAGAGTCTAATGGCTGAAAAATCACGTATCAGTGAGGAACTCGAAACTTTAAAGGCTGAGGAAACACAGTTTCACAAAAGATTGGAAACTCAACATATTTTAGTATCTAAATCCAAGGATGCTTTACAAGTGTGCAAAAATTATATTGAACGTCAAAAGGAGATTCTACACAAATACGAGATTTCCGAAAAGTATGTGTTTGAAAAAGATATAAATATCAATATCATACAAGAAAAGATTTCTACATTGCGTAATGAGTTTACGAATAGTTGTCAAAAGGTCACACACCTACGTGAACGATTAGAAAACTTCAATAAGAATCAACTTCACGTTTCTAATGAGTTCGCAGAGATATTGCAACAGAATGGTATCAGTTTTCAAACTGGCGAAGAGTATCTATCCAATCAAAACGAGGTATTCCGCAAGAAACTTTTGGATACAAACCCTATATTGCCATACTCTTTTATAATCGACGATGTCAAGGACTTTGAAAAAGTTCTACACTTTGAAAATGACACAACTATCGATAGAGTATGCCCTGTAATATATCGTAACGATATAGATATTGCAATATGCAAAGAAGACGAATACAAGGTTGCAACGCTCGGAAAGTATCGTGTATATGGTCTTTACGACTACCGCAGTATAGATTCCGATACACATCTAACTTATGGCAAGTATCTAGAAGATGAAATATCCAAGCTTGAAGACAGGTGCAAAATCTTAGATGAAAATTTGCAAGAGTGTTCAAAAGACCTCGAATCTGTGAAAAGTTTCGAGTACAAAAGCGACAGTTTGGAAACTTTAGAAAGAAATCTTCAAAATGAGAGTGCCATTTTAGAGGATATCCAAAACCAGTTAGAAGTATGCGAAAGTTCTCAAAGTAAACTACATAATAAACAATATCAACTTTTTGAAAATATAACACAAAATAGAACAGATTTAAATATCGCTGAGAAAAAGCTATCAGACTTTGAGAAATACGTTGACCTCTCAAATGAGGATATAAACAACTCACTTGAATTGAGTCATACAAAAGATAGTTTGAATCATGTCAATAATACCATCCAAAGCTTAGAAGATACTTGCAAAAATATTTCTAGGAGCATTCTTGAAGTTAATAGGAATCAAATAAAGTTAATGGGTGATATTGATATATACATTGATAAAGCGAATCAGTACGCACACCATATTGAAAGTGCGACTATTGACCAGCCTTTGGAACAGTTAGAAACTCAATATCGTATGCTAGTAAGCAACGTAGAAAATAAAAAGAGCGATTACGAAAACGAATGTTCACAGCTTAACGAAGAGGTATCCAAAGAGAGTAAAGTTCTACAGAATGACTATCCCGACTTGACCTCAATTGACTACAATATCAAGTTTGATAGCTCAAAACTACACGAACTTAAAGAACTATTAGACCAAAGCATATTTAAACTAAATCAGCAGAAGTTGAACATATCAGGTCAAAATAATAACGTAGATATGTATAGAAAACAACTTGAATCTAAGGAGAACTCACTAAAACGTAATGGTTTAGAACATCCTTTGAATAAGTCCGAAATACTCGGAAACTACGACGCTAGAGAACAAGAGTTCAATCTCAAACTAAAAGATTCTAAACAGCTCGAAGATAGTCTAAAATTGGAGATTGACTCTCTTAAAGTTGATGAGGCTAGACTATATCGTACTTTAAATGTCGAAGTTTCGTCCCTCGATAGCGTTGAGGAAGTCATCGAACCGGTAAACGTTAAGAGTCTATGCACTCAGTACAAGACCATCCATGATAAACTCAAAAAACAACACAGACACGTTTTTGATACCTTTAACCATATTGAACAGTTACACATCAACGATTCCGATGCCACCATAAAACAGATACTTAAAAGTGTCTGCATAGATGACATATCTACGTACTTGGGATGTTGTAAAGTCTCCGAAAGATTTGACACCATACAAGAAGGTTTAAACTCACAGATAGCCACCCTAGACGGTCGCCTAAAGCACTTTAACGATAACCGTAAACACGTTGTCCATCAAGTGTACTCTCACGCAAAACAGTTATACGAACAGGTTCTATGGATTCCTAAGCATTCATATGTAAACTTTATTGGTAAAGGAAAACGTCAAACCCTCGAATTGGACATTCCTAAAGAGCTAGATAATCAAGCTGAAACTCGTATTGAGAATTTGGTCAATAGCGTATTTACTAACTTGAGAAAATCCAAAACCAATGACACTACCGAATACATCAAAGAAAACTTTTCTAACAGGGCGATGTTTAATGCTATCACTAATACTAACATGGTCAAAGTAAGAGTTTACAAAGTTCGTCAAGATGGTACTAGTTTTCTAGAGCGTTGGGAGTTTATATACTCAGGTGGCGAGAAGTTTTTAGCATACTTCATAGTATATTCAGCCTTGACCACGTATACACGTAGTCGCACCACTTCCGAAAATTGTGACAATACTCGTTCAGTATTCCTAATAGATAACCCGTTTGGTACTACATCGTCCCCACACCTGCTGAACTCTTTGATTGCTGTTACTTCACGTTTCAACCTGCAGTTGGTGTGTTTCTCGGACTTGAAACAGAGTTCTATTACCAACAATTTTGATTTGATATATCAACTTTCATTAAAACGTGCCACGCATGGTGAAAAGTTCTACCTAACTATGGATAACTTAACTGGCAATTCCGCAGATAAACTCACTCATAGCTTGGAAAACGTATACCTAAAACAATTGACTTTGGACGGTTTTTAAAACTTTTCTCTTTTCTTTTCCTCTTAATGAACCCCTCGTAACCGTTTGGCTACGAGGGGGTTGTGTGTCAAATTGACACACTAGTAAACACCAGTTCGATAAATAATTTTTTGTAGGGAACGGGCTGTGACCGTTCCTAAATTTGACGAAGTCAAATCAAT
>CAZWRW010000063.1:0-2104 GCA_964636465.1 uncultured Ruminococcus sp.
CAGCCTTAGGTCTCTTAGCACCGTACTTAGAACGAGCTTGCATTCTCTTAGCAACGCCTTGAGCATCCAAAGTACCTCTGATGATGTGGTAACGTACACCAGGGAGGTCCTTAACTCTTCCGCCTCTGATAAGTACTACAGAGTGTTCTTGTAGGTTGTGACCGATACCTGGAATGTAAGCAGTAACTTCTTGACCGTTAGTTAGCTTAACTCTGGCAATCTTTCTCATAGCTGAGTTAGGCTTCTTAGGAGTTGAAGTTCTAACTGCGGTACAAACACCTCTCTTTTGTGGAGAGCTTTGGTCGATTTGAACCTTCTTCTTAGCATTGTAGCCCTTTTGTAGTGCAGGGGCAGTAGACTTTTCCTCTAATACGTTTCTACCCTTACGAACTAATTGGTTAAAAGTAGGCATTGTATTTCCTCCTTCTTGAAATTTACTATGTAGCCTAAAAGTTAGCCACACAATTACATATTATATACTGTTATCGTCGATTTGTCAAGGGATTTTGAAAAAAATTTTATGAAAATTTTAATCTTCTTGAATCTTCGCAACTATTGACAACTACACCTAAATATGTTACGATTATATACATTAACCCCTATTTTGTGTTATATTAAATTTAAAGGAGAAAAACTCATGTACGTAGTAACCCCTAAACAGATGAAAACTCTTGAATCCACCGCCGACCAAAACGGCACAACTTACGAACAACTCATGATGTACGCAGGTAGAGAGTTAGCAAGGTTTATCGTTAAACGTTCGAAAAATAAGAGCAAAGTGTTATTCTTGTGTGGCAACGGCAACAACGCAGGTGACTGTTTCGTAGCTAGTAACTTCCTTGGTGGACGTGAAGTCTGCATAGCCATGTTGTGTGGCGAACCTAAAACCGAACTATCCGCTAAGATGTTCGCAACGCATAAGTCAACATCAAAAGTTCTCTACGATATGGAGAGTATCAAACAAGCATACCAACGTTGTGACATCATATGTGATGGTGTCTTCGGGACTGGTTTTCATGGAGAACTTCCAAAAGATATATCGGATTTGACAAAACTTCATACTAAAGCCATCAAGATTGCTGTGGATATCCCAAGTGGAGTAAACTGTCTAACTGGTGAAGTTTCGGAGGGTACACTCAAAGCAGACTACACGCTCACTTTTGGATATCCAAAACTCGGAGCAACGTTACTTCCAGCCAAAAGCTACTGTGGCGAAACTTCCGTAGCAAAGATAGGTATCACACATGAACACGTACTAAAAGGTATAGAGAATCCTATACAAATATTAGACTCTAAAAGAATCACACTTCCGAAACGTTTGGAAACTGGTCACAAAGGCACTTTTGGAAGACTTTTGCACGTTACAGGCTCAAAAAATATGTTAGGAGCTTGTATCATGGCGAGTAAATCGGCATTGCGTAGTGGAGTAGGTCTGCTTACCATCTGCACGGAAGACCATTCAACTTTGCCTTTAGCCATGCCCGAACCTATCTACATCAATCGAGATTTTGAAAGTATCTCAAACTCTTTGAAACGTTCCAATGCCGTGCTTATAGGCTGTGGTTTAGGCACTGATGAAAATGCCGTCGAACTGTTCAAATACGTGGTGAACTCTGCGGAATGCCCACTAATCATAGATGCTGATGGTATAAACATCCTAGCCAACTGCATAGACATTATTGGTAACAAGAACGTCACGCTAACACCACACCTTTTGGAATTTTCACGTTTGAGTGGTCTCTCAATGGAAGACATCCAAAAAGACAGAATCGCCTTAGCGATAGACTTTGCGAAGACTCACAATTGCACACTAGTGTTAAAAGGCTCGGATTACACCACCATCACGGATGGAAAAACTACATACTTGTTAATCTGTCCGAACTCAGGCATGGGCAAAGGCGGTAGCGGTGATGTCCTATCTGGAATGGTGTCATCGTTTATAGCACAAGGAATAGAACCTCTTGAGGCTTGTAAACTTGCGGTATACGTACATTCACAGGCGGGTTTACAATGTGCCGAAAAGCTCGGAGAATACTCCATGCTCCCAACGGACGTAATATCAGAGATTCCACAGGTTTTAAAAGGCTTGACACAGGTATAATTC
>CAZWRW010000063.1:2204-8005 GCA_964636465.1 uncultured Ruminococcus sp.
AGTCAAAGGAGTTTTGTACCATGAGTAAACGTAAACTTATACTACCGTTGACTTCTCTAGTGATACTCTTAACCTCATGTGGCACGGTGGGAGAATCACAAACAGACACCAAAGATGTCCTAACTGAACCATTCACTTGTACTGCTAACATCACGACCGCCAACGTTGATGCCGTCGGCGTACTCACACGTAAGGACGTGGGCAACTGGAGCATTGAGTTTTCCGAACCTAGCACACTTTCGGGAGTAACTTTGACTTTTGATGGTGTAACCTCCGAAGCATCGTACAAGGGTTTGACGTACTCCATGCCCAAAGATGCTGTGCCTATAAATTCGACGTTGTTGTGTCTAGCCACCGCTATAGACGAAATCTCCACCAATGAAGAGACTTCCGCAACGGCTAAGGATGGCTCACTAACGTTTAAAGGCTCTGTGGATGGTGGCGAATACATCCTAACCGTGGACGAAACTACTGGCGACTTAACTAGTTTCATAATGGATAATCTCGAACTTACCATGACATTCTCGAACGTTCAACCCCTTGAAATTGAACTTGAAATTGAAAATCAAAATGAAACGGAAATAGAATCCATTGAAACTACTACATAAATTATTACGGAACGATATACTTATCGTTCCGATTTTTTTTTAATTATAAAGGGTAGAGGCAACCACAATGGGTTGCCTCATGGAAAATATCTGAAACCAATAAAAGTTACTGTTGTGAATTAGTTTTTAGGTTAGGGTCTGAATCAAACATAGGTGATAGGACGTCTTTAAAAAATTGTACCAAAGGTCCGGTAAAGAACATCATTATGATAGTACCCACACCGATTACGCTTCCTGTTAGGAAACCCACGGTCACACAGACCACGTCGGTTGCGATTCTAAGCCACTTAAATGTGACCTTGCCTTTTATGATGTCTTCTATTATATAAGCTGCCGCATCATATGGGGAAATTCCCAAGTTGGCTTTAGTGTACAAGGCTACACCGAAACACACTATCACAACACCTACGATTAGAAAAATCGCCCTAACCACTATTGAAGTTACTGTATCTTCAGTAATGCTCATCAAAGATAGTAGGTAAGCTGTGAACTGTGCCACGTATCCGACACCCGCCATATTGCAGAGTGTTCCTAAACCTATGTACTTTCTGCCTACTATCAACATAGGCACGAACAGTATTATGTTCATCAATAGTTGCCAGTTGCCGAACTGCATACCCAAAACGCCGGAAATTCCATAGTTCATACAGGAGAACGGGTCTGTACCGAAGTTTGAAATGTTCAAAAATTCGACACCTACGCCCACAAGGATTACTCCCACTATGGTAAACAACAGATTTTTAAAGCTAAAGCTCTTCATAAAATTTAATACCCCTCTAAATTGTATACAAAGCATTTAGGTATACTATGTAACTGAAATATATTATATACCATTCTTATGATTAAATCTAGTCCCAATATTGATTATATTATGTTACAAAATTCACTTGTAAAACCTTGGAATGAGACTCAATATCAACTTTGTAATGTTAATACGTATAATAATGCCTATTTAACACGAATTTTATATGATTTAAGAAAAATCATATATATGTACGGAACGGCTCTTTACCGTTCCACAATTTGGCGTTAATTTAAATATCAACTGCCTATTCTAACAAGTCCAATGGATTGACATACTTTCCACCCTGTAGGGTTTCAAAATGTATGTGAGTATCCAAAGCGGTCTCGCTGACTGCCGTGTTTCCCACATTCCCGATGATGTCACCAATCTCCACGATGTCACCCTCGGAAACTAGTAGAACTTTATCCAAGTTGCAATAGTTAGCCACAAACTCCGTGTGGTCGATGGTCACGCATACGCCCAAAAGAGCATCTTCCCAAACCTTGATAACCGTACCATCTGCGACGGATTCAACAGTAGCGTTATCTTCGGTTGAGAAATCCACGCCGTTGTGAGTCTGCCAGATTCCACTGGTCGCTGATTTTACAAGCTCTCCGTTACTGAACTCATTGATAACCTCGCCCACTACTGGAAACTTTGGACTATCGAAATCCAACGGTGCTTGTGTGATAGGTTCTGTTGTATCCGTGATTGAAACCTCCGCAGAAGTAACCGCCTCCATCGGTTCTGTGACAACCTCCACTGATGTGGTACTCTTCGGGATGTTGGTCTCTATGTTTTCCACTGGAGCTAACTCCTCACTTATAGAAGTAACCTCCTCTGTGGATTCTGTCAATTCTGCAAGGTCGGAAACTTCGGGGGATATCACTTGTGGATACGCCACCGCACACGCAACTATTACCATCGTCAAACTGATAGCCACCGCTATCGTGAAAGCCTTGTTACTCTTACTACCTTTTGAGTTGTTTTCCATGTTCTTCACCTCAAAAGTAAGTATTCCCAAAACTTACACGGTTATACCCACGATTTATAAATTTCTATTTCAATTTGATTTCGCCAAATTACAAAAACACTCCCCCACCTAATGGTGAGGGAGTAACTTCAAATATCAAGCTTATACCAACTGGATGATAGCCATCTCAGCTGCGTCACCACGACGTGGACCAATCTTAATAATTCTAGTATAACCACCATTTCTATCAGCGTACTTTGGTGAAATCTCATCAAAAAGCTTCTTAGCTACGTCTTCCTTAGTAACGTAAGCTAGAACTTGACGCTTGGAGTGGAGGTCATTATTCTTACCGATAGTAATCATCTTTTCAGCAACAGAACGTACTTCCTTAGCACGAGTTACAGTAGTCTCGATTTGACCGTTTTCTAAAAGGTATGTTACCATAGCTCTAAGCATAGCTCTTCTGTGGTCGGAAGTCCTTCCTAATTTTCTAGTACCTGCCATTGAAATTCACTCCTTGTATTTAATAATCCCAAACGGAGTTTGCACTCCGTGGGTGATAAAATCTAACGTAAAAGGTTTTACCTTGAGTCTAGTCCTCTTCGGAACTTAGAGTAAAGCCAAGTGAAGTCAACTTGTCTCTAACCTCTTCAAAGGATTTTCTACCTAAGTTTCTAACCTTCATCATTTCTTCTTCAGACTTATTAATTAAGTCATCGACTGTGTTAATGCCTGCACGTTTCAAGCAGTTAAACGAACGTACTGATAAGTCAAGTTCCTCAATGGTCATCTCAAGAATCCTACCCTTATCTCCGCCGTTATCTTCGGAGAACTGTGTCTCGTCGTAAGTTTCCTCTGAAAGGTCTACAAACAACTTTAGATGCTCGTTGAGGAGGTTGGCTGCTTGTGATACCGCCTCTTTAGCAGATATAGTTCCATCAGTCCATACTTCTAGTATCAACTTGTCGTAGTCGGTAATTTGACCTAGACGAGTGTTTTCTACCTTGAAGTTTACCTTTAGGACTGGTGTATAGATACTATCTACAGCGATAACGTCAATAGGTAGTTGTGTGAGTTGCTTGTTTCTCTCAGCGGAAACGTAACCCCTACCCTTGTCAATGGTTATTTCCATATATAGCTTAGCGTCTTTGCCCAAAGTAGCGATGTGCATACCTGGGTCTAAAATATCCACTTCGGAATCTGTCTTAATATCACCAGCGGTTACTTCGCCCTCGCCCTCAGCTTCGATGTATACTGTCTTTGGGCTTTCACCGTGTAGCTTAGCTGTCAAACCTTTAATAGCTAAGATAATCTCAGTCACGTCTTCCTTAACTCCCGGAATGGTCGAAAGTTCGTGATGTACTCCATCAATCTTAACGGAATTGACCGCAACACCAGGCAAAGAGGAGAGAAGTACTCGTCTAAGAGCGTTGCCCAAAGTAGTGCCATAGCCTCTCTCTAAAGGAGAAAGCACGAACTTAGCATACTTACCGTCACTCTTCTTTTCAACGACATCTATAGTTGGCTTTTCAAACTTCTCAAGCATTTAAACTCCTCCTGTTTTGTAATAGTTCAAACATTGCTCGAAATTTCGTCCTAATTTTCGAGCTAACGATAATAAACGGTGTCGGAAAATAATCAAAAATATTATTATTTGGAGTACAATTCGACGATGAGGTGGGATGCTACTTCGTAGTCAATATCTGTAGCAGATGGCATACGAACTACTGTAGCAGAAAAGTCGTCCTTCTTAGGTTCTAGCCATACAGGAACTACTCTATCACTTGTAGCCTCAACTGTAGCCTTGAACTTCTCGGAAGTTCTATCCTTTTCAGCTAGTGCGATAACGTCGCCAACCTTAACTCTATAAGATGGGATGTTTACCTTCTTACCGTTTACAGTATAGTGATTATGAACTACTAACTGTCTTGCTTCACGTCTAGTTAGAGCTAAGCCCATTCTAAACACTACGCTATCTAGTCTGCTTTCTAGACAAGTGATTAGGTTGTCACCAGCCTTACCTTCCATCTTTTCAGCAATTTCAAAGTAGTGATAGAACTGCTTCTCAAGTACGCCATAGATAAACTTTAGCTTTTGCTTTTCCTTTAGTTGTAAACCATACTCGGAAACTTTCTTCCTATTGTTAGCCTTTTCAAACCTCTTAGATGGTTTCTTTGAAACGCCCATAACTGCTGGACTGATTCCCAAATATCTACATCTCTTTAGGATTGGTTCTCTATTTACTGCCATACTAATTACACCTCCTATAATTACACACGTCTTCTCTTAGGTGGACGACAACCATTGTGAGGTATTGGAGTAACGTCTTTAATCATCTTTACTTCAAGACCTACAGTCTGTAAAGCTCTAATAGCTGCCTCACGACCTGAACCAGGACCCTTAACGAATACTTCTACAGTCTTTAGACCGTGTTCCATAGCTGCTTTAGCTGCAGTTTCTGCTGCAGTCTGTGCTGCAAATGGAGTGGACTTCCTTGAACCTCTAAAACCAAGTTCACCAGCACTAGCCCAAGAGATTGTATTTCCCTGAGTATCAGTAATAGTTACGATGGTATTGTTAAAAGTGGACTGAATATGAACAGAACCGCTTTCGATATTTTTACGCTCTCTACGTCTTCTAACAGTAGCAACTTTCTTTTGTGCCATAATTCATGCCCTCCTTACTTCTTCTTATTAGCGATAGTCTTAACTGGACCCTTACGAGTTCTAGCGTTAGTCTTAGTTCTCTGACCTCTAACAGGTAGACCCTTACGGTGACGAACGCCTCTATAACAGCCAATCTCAACTAGTCTCTTAATGTTAAGGGATACTTCTCTTCTTAGGTCACCCTCAACGTTACAGTTCTTATCGATATACTCACGAAGTTTAGCAGTATCGTCTTCTGTCAAGTCCTTAACTCTAGTATCTGGGTTTACACCAGTTTCCTTTAGAATCTTGTCAGCAGTAGCACGACCGATACCGTAAATATAAGTAAGACCGATTTCGACTCTCTTATTCTTAGGTAAATCAACACCAGCAATTCTTGCCATTCTAATTTGCACCTCCGTTATTAGATAACAGCTCAACAAACCGTTGAACTAAATATTAATTGCGAACCTTAGCCTTGACGTTGCTTATGCTTTGGGTTTTCGCAAATAACCATTACTTTGCCTTTACGCTTAATAACCTTGCACTTTTCACACATAGGTTTTACTGAAGGTCTAACTTTCATTTTAAATACCTCCTTGATTTAGTTAAAAATTACTTGGCTCTCCAAGTTATTCTGCCCTTAGTTAAGTCATAAGGGGACATCTCGACAGTAACTTTGTCGCCTGGTACTATCCTTATGAAGTTCATCCTAAGTTTACCTGAAACGTGAGCCAAAATAACGTGCTTGTTTTGAAGCTCCACTTTAAATACGGTATTAGGAAGAGCCT
>CAZWRW010000064.1:0-7956 GCA_964636465.1 uncultured Ruminococcus sp.
ACGGTCACAGCCCGTTCCCTACATGGGATTTTCAAACCTCACAGATATACAATATGACAGTATGAAAATCCATCACATTCACGTTGTATAATGTTAATAGATTCATTTAGATAGTTTAAAAATCTAAACTGAATTAATATAAATTTTAAGAGTAAAGGAGTTTTTCCCAATGGCAAAGATAAACCATAACTTTGATAATCTAGTACCTAACTATCTGTTTGCTGATGTGGCTCGTAAAACTAGAGAGTTCACACAAGCACATCCAGATAGAAGAATCATACGTTTAGGTATCGGTGACGTTACGCTACCACTAGCTCCAATAGTAGTTGAGGCTATGAAAAACGGTTGTGACGAACTAGGCAACAAGGATACTTTCAAGGGCTACCCTGACTATGAGGGTTACGCTTTCGCTCGTGAAGCAGTATCTAGCTACTACAAGACTTTCGGTGTTGAGGTTTCCGCTGATGAGATACTCGTAAACGACGGTGCTAAAAGCGATACTAGTAACATAGGCGACATCTTCGCACAAGATAACGTGGTACTAGTTACTGACCCTGTATATCCAGTATATGTGGATTCTAACATTATGGGTGGTAGAAAAATCGTCTATGCAGATTGCACAGAAGAGAACGGATTCTGCCCAATGCCTAACAAGGAAGTTCACGCTGATATTATCTACTTGTGTTCACCAAACAACCCTACAGGTGCTTGTTTGAACAAGGAACAACTCAAAGCTTGGGTAGACTACGCAATCGCTAACGATGCTGTAATCATCTATGATGCAGCTTATGAAGCTTTCATCACTGAGGATGGCATTCCAAGAAGTATCTTTGAAATTGAGGGTGCTAGACAGTGTGCTATCGAGATGTGTTCACTATCCAAGACAGCAGGTTTCACTGGCACTAGATGTGGTTACACAGTAATTCCTAAGGAGCTAACCGTAGATGGCACAAACCTCTATAAGCTATGGTATAGAAGATTATCCACTAAGTTCAATGGTGTATCATATCCAGTACAGTGTGGTTTAAAGGCGGTATTTTCTGAAGAGGGTCTAAATCAAATTAAGGAGAACCTTTCCTACTATCAAGAGAACGCAAAGATTATCGCTAAGACCATGGACGAATGTGGAATCAAGTATACAGGCGGAGTAAATTCACCATACATATGGTTTAAGTGTCCGAACGGCATGGGTAGTTGGGAGTTCTTCGACTATATGCTAGACAAGATTGGTGTAGTAGGTACTCCAGGTGAAGGCTTTGGCGAGAACGGCAAGGGATGGTTCAGGTTGACAGCTTTCGGCGATAGACAGAACACCATCGAGGCTATGGAACTATTCAAGCAATTGATACTTAACAAGTAATATTTGATAGTCATTTAAAAAGTTCGGAACGTTCATTAATGATGGGCGTTCCGTTTTTTTGTAACCATCCATAAACGTGATGGAAAATTAAAATTGTAAAAATCCTATAGACTTTTTAAAAAAAATAGTATATAATAATAAGTGTTGCTCACAGTGTGAGATTACAAACTAAGGAGTGATATTTTTTGTTAAAAAATGTGAAGAAGATTATAGCAGGTATCTCTGCGGTTGTGATTATGGCTACCGCTACTGCCTGTGGTGCTAATACTAAGTGGGCTGTCCAGTACGGCGATTACGAGGCTAGAGCAGGTATATTCCTATTCTACCAAATGTCTGCATACTCCGAGGCGGTGACCACTTTACAAGAGGATGACCCAGACTTAGACATCACGGATACTAAGACACTCAAGACCTTAACCATTGATGACACTTCCGTGGCTGACTGGATTCAAGATAAAGCTACTGAAAACGTAGAAATCTATTTAGAAGTCCTCAAGGAGTTTGACGATTTGGGACTTTCCCTAACCGATGAAGATTTAGCTAGTGTAGATAGTATGTCCGATACCTATTGGCAATACTATTCTGAGTACTACACTCAAAATGGTATCGGTGAGCAGTCTTTCAAGGATATTAATACATACTCTTACAAGATGAAAGCCGTATTCGACTACTACTACGCTGAGGGTGGCGTCGAAGAGGTAGACGAACAGGATTTAAAAGACTACTACGAAGAAAACAACGCTAGAGTTAAGTATATCTGTCTAAACTCCACCGATTCCGATGGTACTTTTATGTCGGATGAGATGGAATCCATGGCACAGGATTATCTAACTCGTGCTAATGCCGGTGAAGATTTCGACTCACTCATTGCAGAGTATGACGACTACAAGACGGCTCTAGCTGAGGAACAGGCAGCCGAAGAAGAGGAAGAAGAGGCACTTTCAGCCGTTACAGATATCGTACTAGATACTGATACCGATTCCACCGACGATGACGAAAGCACAGGAACTATCGAGGGTGAAACTGCTGAGGCATCCAACACTGAGGATGAAGAGGACGTATCTGTAGATAGTAGTGAAGAAGAATCCGTTGACGAAGAGGATACTGACGTTGAGGACGTTGAAGAATCCACAGATGATGAAGATACTGACGACGAAGAGTCCACAGACGATGATGAGGACGACGGTATCGAGCTACAGGATGATGAATCCGATGAAGATAGCACTAGCGAAGACGATGACGAAGACTTAACTATCGGGGATAGTGATGGAGAATCCGAAGATGTCGAGGACGAAGAAGAAGACCCATATCCTAATGAGACTATCGTTACCAAGTCCGAAAGTGAAGATAGTGGTACTCCAACTTACAAAGTAAACCAAGCCATCTTTAAGCAGACCGACTACGGCAAGGCTTTTCTAGTTGAAGAAGATGATGCTTACTATGTAGTCGTTAGGTACGACATTTGGGAACGTGACGACCTCTGGACTGATGACACTAAATCCAGTGTGCTAAGTAGCCTAAAGACTGACGATTTCAAAGAGAAGATGCTATCCAACATTGATGATACACAACTAGTCCTAAACGAAAAGGCTTACAAACGTTATGACCCATTAGATTTGGTATTCTAACGCCAATTCGATAATACAATTTGCCTTAGAAAATTTTGTGGAACGTCGCACATGACGTTCCGCAATTTAGGGTAAAAAGATTCAATGTATATGTGGCAGTATGTCCACTCAAATCGAAATGAAGATGGTTGAACGTCAGCAAAATAGAAAGGAATATATTTATGGTTAAAACCTCTTTTAAGAAGAGACTTTTTGTGACGGTGCTTTCGCTGTCCGTGATGATGTTATTTGCGGGGTGTAATGGTAACGATACCAACAACACAACTACGTCCAATGATGACAACTCTAACAACGTTTCTACTGTCGACAAGACTACCTTTGACGACATTGACAACTCAGAATTAGCATACAATATGCAAGTCGGTTGGAACTTAGGTAACCAATTCGAGGCTTGTGTAAACGGCGAACCAGATGAGACAGCTTGGGGTAATCCTACGGTCACACAGGAACTTATTCAAACTGTAGCCGATTCAGGCTTTAAGACCATTAGAATACCCGTATCATACTTAAAGAAGATTGACGATGACGACAACTACACCATCGATGAGGATTGGTTGGACAGAATCCAAGAGGTTGTGGACTACTGCTACGAGGCAGGACTCTATATAATCATAAATATGCACGGTGATGGCTATAATACTATACCTGGTGGTTGGTTACTAGTCAATGGCGAAGACCAAGACTATATATGTGAAAAGTATCAAGCGGTATGGCAACAGATAGCCGAAAGGTTCAAAGACTACGACGAACACCTCATATTTGAAAGCATGAACGAAGAGTTCGATGATACTTATGGCGACCCTAATCCTGACTATTACGCTAATTTGAACAACTACAATCAAATCTTTGTGGATACTGTACGTGCTACAGGTGGTAACAATGAACTTCGTTGGTTACTGATTCCGGGATGGAATACCAACATAAACTACACCGTCGGAGATTACGGTTTCAAGTTGCCTAAAGATTCCGCTAAAGACAAGTTGATGGTATCCGTACACTACTATGACCCTTACGACTTCTCATTAAATGAAAACCTATCCGTTACTGGATGGGGTCTAGGTGGTAAACGTACCGCTAATTGGGGCAATGAAGACTATGTCGAGGAACAGTTCCAAAAGCTCGAAGATGCGTTTACATCCAATAATATACCAGTAGTAATCGGTGAGTACGGTGCAGTCTACAAGACCAAGGACAAACTTTGGGCTGATGAGGATAGCCACAGATACTATTTAGAATACGTCACAAAATCGGCTAAGGAACACGGCATAGTGCCAATCTATTGGGATAACGGTTGGGATGGTGACTATGGATTCGCATTGTTCAAGCGTACTACTTGTGAAGTATTACATACCAACTTTATTGAAGCCATCATAAGGGCGAGTGAATCTCAAGACTATGAGATAGAACTTCCAGAAAACTATGATGCCTCCAAACTTGAAGGGTTGAATAAACATCCTGATGTACAAGTTGGCATTGGTGTGAGCTACTAATATCTGTGAGGTTTGAAAATCCCCTGTAGGGAACATCGCCCACGACGTTCCGCAATACGACAGCATAGAATTACATAGAACTCACGTTGAATTTACAAGACACAAACATTCTCAAGTTTTTTTGGAAAGGCTAGATATTTATGAAGATAGTAAACATCGGTTACAACCACTGCCATGATGCTGACCTAAACATCGAACGCCCTAACGGTAGCGGAGACTATCTGCTCTTGTTACTGAAAACCCCCTCTACTTTTGAAATCAACGGCGTTAAAGTTTCAGTGGATAAAAACTGTATGTTCATATACGACATAGGTACACCACAATATTATCGTTCGAGTCAGTCTACTTTTTCTAATGATTGGGTACACTTCCTATTCGAACACGACGAGTTACAGAAGTTTTTAAGACTAAACATTCCATTCAACACGCCCATACCTTTGGGTAGTATCAACGAGTTTTCTATCATCATGAAGTCACTAACGTATGAATACTGTTCCAATGAGGAACACTCTAAAGAGGTTATCAATGGCTACTTTAAGATACTATTCTACAAACTAAGCCGAGCGATAAACCATCCCCATAGGGTCATGCACACGTCAAACTATGATATGCTTTCGACCATAAGGCAGAAAATCTACACTAAACCATATGAGCAACGCACTCTAGACAGTACCGCTCATGAAGTCAGGATGAGTAAATCATACTTTCAAAGGCTGTATAAGAAGTATTTCGGAGTAAGTCTAGTAGAAGATATCACACGTAGCCGTATGGAGTTTGCCATGTCTCTGCTAAGTGATACTAACCTAAACATCAATAGTATTTCGCAACTGTGTGGATATAACAACTATGCTCACTTTGAGAGACTCTTTAAAAGGTTTGTAGGAGTATCACCAAAGCAGTATAGGTTAGCCGTCCTTGAACGGATAAACGAAGAGTTAATCAATAGATAGTAAAATAATATGGTATGACTGCAATGCAAATCGACTGCCCGTCTTGGGTAGTCGATAATTTTTTTATCTATAATTATATAATATATCTTACTTGTAATTGCGTGAAAATCATGATATAATTAACCTTGGAAACTATCAAGGAGGAAAATTTTTGTATGATTTTGGATTTAAACAATGTGAGTAAAGTCTACAACGGAAACGTGATACTCGAAAACATAAACTTAACCATAGAAGATAAAGATAGGATAGGTCTCATTGGGCGAAATGGTTGTGGTAAGACCACTCTGTTGAGGATTATCACAGGGAAAGAAAATCCGGATACCGTCACCACCGTTGAGAGTGGAATCTCAAAAGCACCTAACTTGAGCATAGGCTACTTGGAACAACACAGCGGTTTGGATACCTCAAACACCGTAATGGACGAAATGAAAAAAGTTTTTGCACATTTGGATAAGGTTCTCGAACGTATGAAAGAACTCGAAACTTACATGGCTCAAAATAGTGCCATCGATGAGAAACTCAGTTTAGAATATTCAGAAATCTCTGCATACTACGAGGTCAATGACGGTTACAACCGTAACTTTAAGATTAAGACCATCCTAAACGGTATGGGATTCTTTGAAAACACCTACGATAGAATAATATCAAGTTTCAGTGGTGGAGAGAAGACACGTCTAGCGTTGGCGAAACTCCTACTTGAAGAACCTAACCTGTTAATCCTTGATGAGCCTACTAACCACTTAGATTTTAAAACTGTCATGTGGTTGGAGGACTATCTAAAAGATTACAAGGGAGCTTTACTAATCGTATCGCATGATAGGTACTTTTTAAATAAGCTATGTACTAGTATCTGTGAGATTGAACGTAAACATCTAACTAGATACAAGGGAAACTATTCAGCATACACCATACAGAAAGAACAGAACGTCAACACTCAATGGAAACAGTACGAAAAACAACAGAAAGAAATCGCTAAGATGGAAGACTATGTAGCTAGAAATTTAGTTAGGGCATCGACTTCAAAGAGTGCTAAGAGTAGGATTAAAGCACTCAACCGTATGGATGTAATAGACCGTCCAATGGGTGAAGAGAAAGGCTCAAAGATAGTGTTCGACTATGGCATAGAGCCTCCATTTGATTTGCTGAGCGTTAAAGGTATAGACTTATCAGTAGGAAGTGGGGTCAACAAGAAGACTCTAGTAGATAACCTCACTTTTGAAGTTAAACGTGGTGAAAAGGTTGCCATCATCGGAGAGAATGGCATAGGAAAGTCTACCCTATTGAAAGCCATCCAAGGGAAGATACCTCATAAAGGCAGAGTAGTTTGGGCATCCAATGTGAAGATATCCTACTTTGAACAGGAAAGCACCAACCTAAATCCAGCGAACACCATCATAGAGGAGATACACTCACGCTACCCTACCATGAACGATGTGGACGTTAGAAGTCTATTAGGTAAGGTTAGAATCACAGGGGAGAACGTCTTCAAACAGATTGGCGTAGTCAGTGGTGGAGAACGAGCAAAAGTCTGCTTTGCTTTGATGATGCTCGAAAAAGGCAACGTGTTAATCTTAGACGAACCTACAAACCATCTTGATGTGTTCGTTAAAGAGGTACTAGAGGAAGCACTCGTGGAGTTCACAGGCACGATAATATTCGTATCACATGACAGATACCTATTAAACAAACTATCCACTAGAATTTTAGAGGTCACTTCACAGGGCGTGGAGGATTTCAACGGCACATTCGACGAATACATGAAACTCAAACAGTCTCGAGAGGATGCCATAAAGCAATCACAGGAAGAGCAGAAACGTCAAGCGGAGTTTGAGAAGTCCAAGGAGAGCAAGGCAAGGGCATATAAATCCAAGGAACAGCGTACACTAGACGCTAAAAAACGTCAGCGTATCAAGGAAATTGAGACCGAAATGGAAAACCTTCAAGCGGAGCAATCCACATTGGAAGTGGAGATAACTCAAGAAGAGGTGTTCCAAAACTACGAGTTGATGCATTCTAAATGTTCACGCATAGACGAGATTAAAACCCTCTATGATACCCTCTTTGAAGAATGGGCAGAACTCTCTGAATAGTTAAGGATTAATTAATTTTAAAATTCCATGCTCACATGGCAGAATGCTACGCTACAGCATGGAATTTTATGATATCTAAGTAAATTTCACCGTAGTACTTGACAAAACGAAAGTTTTATGGTACAATAGTACCATTGTGGAGATGTATCGAAGTGGTCATAACGGGGCTGACTCGAAATCAGTTAGGGAGCAATCCCCCGCGAGTTCGAATCTCGCCATCTCCGCCAACTAAACTGGGATGATGCTTTAACATCATCCCAGTTTAGTTTGACGGCGAGATTCGAACAGGACGGTTTTCTGAAAGAAAATTCCAATAGTCCGGTGGACTGTTGGAAAGTCCGCGTGCGTGTCGGTGCACGATAGTGTGCCGAGCGAATCTCGCCTCATCCCTTACCACAATTTTAGAAAAGATAACTGCTTAACAGGACGGTTTTCTGA
>CAZWRW010000065.1:0-7908 GCA_964636465.1 uncultured Ruminococcus sp.
GGTTTCACATTTTGCAAATTCCAACGAGCAGGACATATTTCGGAGGCGTTCTTGTTGTCAAGTTTAGTGCAGTAGAGTATCGTGTTGAAATCCAAGTAACGATAGTTTGTCTTCTCTTCGGAACTGACTATTTTAGAAGTAATCAACTTTAGAGGGTTATTCTCCTTAGGCTCAGGACGTTGCAATACCATTCCAATCCTATAGTTATCTTTCATGAACTGTATTATATCCGATGCCGTTATGAGGTCGTTATCACAGATGTTATACACATTCGTAAAAGATTTATCCACTGCCTGTTTTATGAAACAAGCTATAAAATCCGCTAGGTTGTACACGCAACAGAATTGAAATCCATATTCACCTTTACGATATATAAAGTTAAAACCGTCTCGAGGGTCTACTATCTTAGCGGTTAGATTTTCGTAAAATTCAAAAGAGTACACTGGGGGAACTCTCAATATAGCACTGACCATATCAGGATTGAGTTTACTTTCGGTAGCTAAAGCTCTTTCCGAAGTGAGTTTCAATTTGCCATAGTTAGTGGTCGGTTTGGTGATACTATCCCATTCCCTTAAAGGTTCACGAGTCTTAACCTTAGAGTACACTTGACTAGTACTCACTAATATACACTGTGTGACACCGTTATCATTAGCCATATGGTAGATACAGTCGTATTCCGAACTACGCTTGATTTCCTCTTCCGTGATGGTCTCTTTGAAATCGTTATCAGCGGTACAAGCAAGATGCAACACGGTATCAAACCTATACTTGTTGAACGCCTGTTCTAATGCTGATTCAATCCCCTCCTGTGTAGATATGTATGAAAAATCACTATGTTTAGTGTTATGTTCACTGAGATGGTCATCTAAACCTACCACGATGTTCCCTTTTTTAAGTAGTGTTTCGCACACTACATCCCCAATCATGCCACAAGCCCCTGTGACTAAAATGTTTTTCAAAGCTCAAAGCCTCCTTTAAAACTTTAGGAATGGTCTAAATCCATTCCCTACATAGTTTAAATTATATCACAATTCAATTTAATAATCAACACGGAAAATTTTGAACAATCCCGTTCCCTACATGGTTATGGTTCATATATGAACAGCAACTTTAAGTTTACATCTAAATTATGGTGGATTTTTTTATTAATGTGATAAATTTCATAACGTAAACCTAAAGTTGATTGATTTTCTAAATCGATTAGGTTATAATTATATTAATATCAACGTCAATTCGATAATACCTGCGGAACGTCGTTTCCTACGAAAAAATCACGTATTGGTGAAGTTTTTTAAATCCTATGTAGGGAACGGGCTGTGACCGTTCCTAAATTTGCCGAAGGCAAATCATGTGCAGATGTTTTATAAATTCAATAAAAATCAATCACACTGCGTGTGATTCTGAGGAACGGTCACAGCCCGTTCCCTACATGAGATTTTCAAACCTTACAGATATAAAATATAACAGTATGAAATTCAATTGAATTGGCGTTAATATCAAGATGTTTGAAAAGATGTTCATATAGAACGATTGGGAGATGAAATTATGAAATTCGCTTATAAACTACAGGAACTCAGAAAAGGTTGCGGAATGTCACAAGAAGAATTGGCGGAACTCTTAGGAGTTTCAAGGCAGTCCGTATCTAAATGGGAGAGTGGCAAAGGTTATCCAGAGATTGAAAAGTTGATATTCATAAGCCATTACTTCAACACTTCATTAGACTTGTTATTGAAAGACAACGAAGAACCATCCACCCCGATTTCTACTAAAAGTACCAAGAGTACTAGGGTATCAAAAAAGAAGAAAAGCCGTATCACCCTTACCAAACCTGAAGATGTCACTTCTGTTGAACCTCCAGTGCGTGAAGATACTTCATATACAGTGTTTGAAGATACCTCTTATGCTGATGACCCTACACCTACAAAATCACATGAAAACCTATCATTGAAGAGTGTTAGTGTAGCATCTAATGCTCAAGTGGGGACGTTCAAGAATCATCAATTCGGATTCAACACCACCAAACGACAGAGACGAAAGTTATCTAGGAATGCTAAAATTATATTAGTAGCGTGGCTCTTAGGTGCAAGTATCATTGGATGTGTGGGTCACATGATATCTGCTAGTAGCACTTTTGATAACGCTTGTACTAGTGTTGAAGTTACATCATATGGTGCTTACTATGAGGATACCGCAACCTCCATGGACGATGCAGAATCTTTAAGTGATGATACCAGCGGAAATTGGAGTAACCTCTATGATGGTAAACTTACCTCTATGTTTGAACAGTCCATGTTGAATAGCATAAACTCTCAAGGGGCTGAAAAGCTAATCACCGTGGATGGAGACGTTTACTATTCAGGGTATGACATAGTAGATACTTACATCACTGCACAGTACTATATGCAGATGGATTTGGACTATTATGCATTGTATCAAAAGTATCTATCCTTACAAGAGCTCGGTAGTTATGTGGATGTCTATTCGGAAACTTATCAAACTTGGGTAGTCATGCCGAAAGAACTCCTTAGAACCTACGTTTCACAGAACGAAAACTATCCTAGTACCGTCACAACCTATACCCCTGAATATGACGATATCTTAACAAATCCGAACTACTATTTAGATGATTATGGCTATTCAATGCCAATTGAACCAGTTGAAAACGTATCCTATGAACAGGGCAATGCGATGGTCTCCAGTGATGTTTTAGAACTATGTATTCAAGCTATGGAGGATAGAAAAGAAGACCTCAACATGGAGCAGTATATTCAAGAGGTTGAAAATCTTGGAAGTAAGTGCGTTAGGGTAGTCTGTACCGACCGTTGCGACGATGAGTCTATATCATGTTTTGTACCTAAGGAGTATATCATGGTGAACCTATCGGATTATGAGGGAATCTCAAACGATGACAACAACGTCACCACCCCTACCGATACGGAAATTCTAGAAAGTAACGAATCCATAGAGGATAACGAATCTGTAGAAAATGACGAAGTCATAGAAGAGGTTGTCATCGAACAAGCTGACGAATAATTTTATAATCAATCACACGCAATGTGATTGATTAACATATAAAACCCATATTTTTTAATATCACGAATAACCTACCGATTTTTTGGACATAATAGTTTAAAGATTAAAATCAGGTGGTGATATTCATGGCAAACATTACTCCACAGGAGTACAACAAGATGAGCGAAAAAGCTTCTCCGAAATCCCCAGCGGTATGGGATACTATCAAGGCGTTTTTGATAGGTGGTGGTATATGTCTCTTGGGACAGGTCTTCCTACAGATGTACCAAAGTTTCGGATTGGATGAGAAAATCAGTAGCACTTGGACTTCCGTGACCTTGGTGCTACTATCGGCGATACTTACCGCCCTCGGATTATATGAAAAGTTGGCTAAACATGGCGGAGCTGGTACGTTAGTACCCATCACGGGATTTGCAAATGCCGTAGTTTCATGTGCCATAGAAAACCGTTCGGAGGGGTACATTTTGGGCGTAGGTGCGAAAATCTTTACTATTGCGGGTCCTGTGATACTCTATGGTACGGTGGCATCGGTAATCTATGGGATACTGTACTATTTCACACGGTGATTTAAAAAAAAACAAATCGGAACGATAACCGTATCGTTCCGAAATTTTTTAATCTAAAACAAATTTGATAATATGATTTGCCTTCGGCAAATTTGCGGAACGGTCACAGCCCGTTCCCTACATGAGATTTTCAAAACCCCACAGATATGTGATTTCTTTGTACGGAACTCCGCCCACGGCGTTCCGCCATGCGATAGCATGGAATTATATCGAATTAGCGTTAATCCAAATACACCCTACTAGCTCTCAAGCTGATGTTACAAGCTAATTCATAGTTGATAGTACCCACTATGTTAGCAAGTTCGTCTAGTGTGATGACCTCGTCGCCATCCTGACCGACTAGGGTTACTACATCCCCTGAGGTTACACCATCTAGATGGGATATGTCAACCATGAACTGGTCCATGCACACGTTTCCGACAATTTTACATCTAGTACCATGGATTAGAACTTCACCTTTATTGGAAAGTAGTCTACTGTAGCCATCAGCGTAACCTGCAGTGACTACGGCAATCTTCATAGATTTGTCGGCTGTGAACGTTCTGCCATAGCCCACGGTATCCCCGATGGACAACTCTTTAACTAGACTTACCACGCTCTTCAACGACATGATAGGCTTATATATGATATCTTTTCTAACGTCATCACTAGGATTCAAACCATACAGTATGATTCCTGCTCTAACTGCACCATATTGAGGTTTTTGTAGGTTCGTTAGACCTGCACTGTTCTGTGCATGGACTAGTCCGCAATTATAACCTAAACGTTTAAGTTCATCGACTAGGGTATCTAGATTTTGCATTTGATACTCCGTGAAATCCACGTTATCTTGACGGAAACTATCAGCTACACATAGGTGTGTGAACATTCCCTCTATAGATAGGTTTTCTAGTTCGTATACACGCTTGATATCTTCTAAAGCATCGTGGGATTCATTCTGTACGAAACCTATCCTATGCATACCGGTATCTATTGCGAGGTGTACTCTAGCTTTGCAACCCTTAGCCTTTAGTGAAGAATCCAAAGCGACGGCGTAATCGTAACCCAATACGGCTTGGATTATATCATACTTTGATAGTAATTCAGCCTCTTCTACTGGGGTGTATCCGAGGATTAATACTTCCCCTGTGATTCCGTGTTCACGTAGTTTGATAGCCTCATCCACATTGGATACGGCAAAGTAATCTATTCCTAAGTTTTGCAACTTCGTGGAGATTTCAACGTCTCCATGACCGTAGGCGTTCGCCTTGACTACCGCTATTATCCTCTTATCTGTGATACTTTTTATAGTATCTATGTTATACTTCAATGCTTGTAAATCTATTTCGCACCAAGTTCTTTTTCTATACGTTTCCATAAAACAGCCACCAATCTTAATTAATATTCCTTTTGGAACACTATTAATTATATAACTATCTTCTACAAAAGTCAAATACTTCTATGTTTTTTTCTGCAATTCCAAATTGACGAAGTTAAATAATTGTGTTATCATAGTATAATAAATACCGCAAAGGAAAGGAAGTTTTTAATGGAATCTGATGGAAGTCGATTATATTCATACCTAGTTATATTGGTGGGATTCGTAGTACTGAAAATGTTCTACAAAGTCATAGGTTATGCAATCATGGAGGTAAACGAGGGAAAAATTAGGTCTCTATCGGAAAAGGACGACAAGTACAATAAACTCTTAGCATTGGTGACTGATACTAAAAGTTTAGAAGTGAGTGTATCAAGTTTAGGGGTCATCTGTGATGTGGTGGTCTCATTGATGGGTGTGTTAGCATTTAAAAGTCGTTTGAACGCCGTATTTTCCGAACGGATTGCAAATAGTACTGTTTCGAGTATCTTATCAACCTGTGTGATACTCTTAGCGGAAGTTTTAGTTTTGGTCATTACTACAGAAGTTTTGCCTATCAAGGTAGTAAAAGGTCGTACGGAGACTATCGCATTGAATGGGGTCACTTGTGCGAAAGTTCTCATGGTGGTGATGTCTCCATTTACGGCGGTAGTTCGTGGCGTGACGTTCATGTTATGCAAGGTTTTCAAACTGGACGTTGGCGACTCTCAAGAGACCGCCACAGAAGAAGAAATCCTCATGATGGTTGAAGAGACTGGCGACATCGAGGAGAGCCAAAAAGATATGATTAACAACATCTTTGACTTTGGTGAGGTGACCATCCCTGACGTTATGACCCACAGAAAAGATATCACGGCAGTGGACGTAAAGTCGAAGATTTCCGATTTGGTGTACACATCGATAAACAAGGGATTTTCTAGAATACCAGTCTATCAAGATAACATCGATAATATCATAGGAATAATATGTGTCAAGGATTTGCTCTGTTTGGTGGGCAGTGAGAACGTCGAAGATTTCTCGATATCTCACTTTTTACGACAACCTCCCTACATTTCGGAGTATTCCAAGTGTGCCGAAACTTTTGAAATGTTGACCGTCAAAAAACAACAGATGGCTATCGTAGTGGACGAGTACGGCGGAACTGCTGGACTAGTCACCATTGAAGACCTCATAGAAGAGATAGTCGGCAACATTCAGGATGAGTTCGACCAAGAAGGCAAGGACATCGATGAGATTTCCGAGGGTGTCTACATACTGGACGGCTCTACCGACCCCGAAGACGTTGCCGAACGTCTACACATAGACTTCCCAGAAGAACACAACTACGATACTATGAGTGCTTTTATCGTTGACCTTTTGGGACATATCCCAAACGAGGACGAGGTTTCAAGTGTGGATTTTCAGGGCGTGACCTTTACCGTCCTACTGGTTGAAGATAACTGGATTTCTAAAATAAAGGCGGTACGTTCCCCTCAAACTTCGGAATTGTAAAAATTTTCGGAACGTCGTGGGCGACGTTCCGTACACAGGATTTTTCAAATTTAAATCATTATAATTATTCCATTTGAGAAACCATATTTTCACAGAAGATAGCATAACCTTTAGTTGGGTCACTTACGAACACATGGGTAATCGCACCGATAAGTTTACCATCCTGTATGATTGGACTTCCGCTCATGCCTTGAACGATTCCCCCAGTTTTAGATAGTAGTTCCTCATCAGTGATTTTAATAACCATATTCTTGGAAGTCTCATTGGAATTGTAGTCTACACGTTCAATTTCAATGGTGTACTCTTTAGGAGTAGTGCCATCTATAGTGGTTAGTATGGTAGCCTCCCCGATGGATACATCTTGTTTGAATCCCATGGGTATGGCGTTTTCTATGGATGTGGCGTTATCCATAGTACCAAAGATACCACACTCATCGTTTAGAAATATCGTGCCGATACTCTCACTAGATGTGAAACTCCCTAAGAGTTCCCCTGGATTTCCTGAAACGCCACTCTTAACGCCATTGATAGTCACCGGTGAAACGTCTCCTTTAGATATTGGAATAATCTCACCAGTATCCACATCACAGACTGGATGCCCTAAACCACCGAAACTTTTGCCATCACTTAGGTAGTATGTGATAGTACCTATCCCAGCAGAACTATCTCGAACCCACATACCAGCTTCATAAGTACCACTACTTTCGGAAAATACAGGCTGTACCGTGGTATGCACTTCTTCGTCATCACGACGTAACACGACTTCTATGTCGTTACCATCACTGTTAGAGATTATATCTTGTAATTCGTCGTTGCTGTCGACTTCTTCGCCGTTTAGTGAGAGTATTACATCACCAGTTTGTATACCGCCATCCTTAGCAGGAGAACTATGCAAATCTTCCTTGGTGGATACTTCCCCTATTCCTACGACCATTACACCATCCATAGTGAGTTTAATTCCGAACGGTTCACCACTTGGAATTAATACCTGTGGTTCTACGGTTTTGACCTCCACATTTTTGATAGGTATCACGCCAAAGAGTTTAAGGGTAGTCGTCTGACTGAGAGGTGTTACATCCCCAATGGATTCAACATCTATGGTGGTGCTAGTCGCCACTGAGGTTATGTTACTATTCGATTGCAATTCTAATACAGTGCCATTGGTGATTTCAAAGGTGTCAGGCAAGGTTGCCGTATAGTAGACTATGGTCATACATATACTAATTAAAAAAGTTATAATCAAAGCCGAAAAGATTTTCAAGCACTTTTTCATGCTCATGGTTACCTACTCCTTTATTTTTAACGTGAGTTCGATATATATTCAATCAATCACACTGCGTGTGATTCCTCGGAACGACGTGGGCGTCGTTCCGTACAAAGGAATTGCATATATGTGGGGTTTTGAAAATCCCATGTAGGGAACGGGCTGTGACCGTTCCTAAATTTGACGAAGTCAAATCA
>CAZWRW010000066.1:0-7904 GCA_964636465.1 uncultured Ruminococcus sp.
GTTTCAATGAGTATAATACTTCAATTTGGCTTGACATCACCAAAAAAAAGTGGTATTATATTTAACGTCAATGCGACAATTCAATTTGGCAAAGCCAAATTGCGGAGCGGTCAAAATCTGTTCCGCACTACGTATTTTTAAGGGAGATTTATTATGACTAAAAGCAAGATATTATCTTTAAGTTGCTTGATTCTGTTGGTAGTGGTACTTATAATAGTATGTATCCTCGATAAGACTGGCAACTATAATAGAAATATAACAAACACTGAAACCTCCGTTGAGGCTTCTACACAGGTTGAAGATGGAACTATCACACCTAGTAACTATAGTATATCACTTACTGAATATATGACCGCAAACAAGTCCAAGGTGGCTGACAACTACGGCGATACCCCTAACTGGATTGAACTTCACAATGACAGTTCCGAAGTGGCTGACCTATCTAACATGGTACTTTCCGAAACCTCCGACGGTGCTAATCAGTACACTATTCCAAGTGGCGTGACACTACAGCCTAATGAATATATGGTCGTATGGTTTGACGGTCTCGGCGAATATTCCGATGGAAACTTACACGCAAGTTTTAAACTTCCTAACTGTGATACTCAAATCATTCTAACGGATAGCACTTCAAATGTGATACTACAAACTCCACTAACCTATATCGATAGTGATGTATCTATCAGTTATGGAGAAAACTCAAACTTAGTGTACTATAACACTCCTACACCGAATGCGGAAAACTCTACTACGGCGTACAGCTCCATAGATGATGCTACCTCTCTAAGTGAAAAGGCTATCTACTTTTCTGAGGTTTCAGCATTCCCTACTGATGACGACTACACCGAAGATTTCGACTGGATAGAACTCTACAACAATTCAAACGAGGATATCAACCTTGACGGCTGGACGGTTAGTAAAAAGTTCAACTCCGATGATGAGGACGACTACTATACATTTTCAAATGTGACTATCGGGGCAGGACAGTATCTAATACTATATGCTACTGGCAAGGTTATCACCGAAGATACAGAGTATATCTACAGTGATGACGACGACGAGGAAAGAATCTATCTAAATGATGACTCTATATACCTACCTTTTAAAATCGGTGTGGATGGCGAAAAATTATACCTCTTCAACAGTGATGGCAACTGTGTGGATTATTTCAAAAGTCAATGGACAGAAGTCGGAGATAGTTGCGGTAGGGTCGGAACTGTTGACAGTCTAGTATACTTCGACATTCCTACACCGGCTGGACTTAACAACACCGCTACATACAAGGGTTACGCCGAAATGCCTGAACTCTCTAACGATGGCGGTTATGCTACAGTTGGAGAAACTATCACGGTAGACATTCCTAGCGGTGTGACTATCTACTACACCGATGACGGCACCGAACCTACTGAAGATAGTCCAGTATTTACAGGCTACACCATCCAACAGAACTGTGTACTTAGATTCTTAGTACATCAAGATGGTTGCCTACCTAGTACCATATACAGTTCAACGTATATCGTATCCGAAAGCCACACGATACCTATAGTAGCTATCTCCACAGATGCTGACGGTCTCTACAGTGATGAGAACGGTATCTTTGCATACGGCTACGACTATGATGACGAGTTCCCATATAAAGGTGCAAACTTCTGGCAAGATTGGGAGCGTGTAATCTCATTTGAGTACTACGACGAAAACGGCGAAAAACAGTTAAATTGTCTCGCTGGAGCTACCACGTTTGGAGCATATTCAAGAGCATACGTACAGAAGAGCATTGCTTTAAACTTTAGAGGTAAGTACGGCACTAGCTCGGTTGAATATCCATTCTTTGAGGGTAACGATGTTACTAAGTTTTCTAGTTTGGTACTTAGGGCAGGTGGTCAAGACCAAGAATACTGTCACCTTAGAGACGCTTTCATTGCTGAAGTGGCTTCGGAATATTCCGATGTGGCTTGTATGGATTGGCAACCTGTAGCGGTATATATCAATGGTGAATACTACGGATGTTACAATCTTCGTGAGAAGATTAACGCAAGTTACTTTAAAAATCATGAGGGTATAGATGAGGACGACATCTCAATAATAAAGGATGGCAGTGCCGTAAAAGGTAGCACGACATCCTACAAGGAACTCATATCCTACATTAGAGAACACGACCTATCCGTGCAAGAGTACTACGACTATGTAGCATCCAAGTTGGATATCGAAAACTATACAGACTACCTCATCACTGAAATATTTTTCGGTAACGAGGATGGCGGTAGTAATATCAAGCGTTACGTTGACGAAAGTGGCGGTAAGTGGCGTTTCGTCCTCTATGATATGGATATGTCTACTTATGCACACGAATACAACTCTATGAAGGCTATCTTTAGCCCATACGGTTCAACCGCAAGTGATATGGACATCGAAGATATACAGAGCGGTCTCACACAGAACGATGGTTTCAACGAGTACTTCATACAACGTTACGCTGAACTTCTAAACTCTTACTTCATGCCTGAAAACCTAATCGCTAAGTTTGACTATATGACCAGCCTAATCGATGACGAGATGGTTCTACATGGTGTTAGATGGTCTGCACCTACATACTCCGACTGGGTTTACAATGTTGACAAGTTCAAGGGTATCCTTGAGGATTTAAGAGACACTCGTAAAGAAGAGTTAATAGACTACTTCGACCTTAGCAGTAGTGAAGTCGCTGAACTGTTCCCAAACGATTAATTTGAAATAACGTCAATTCAATAATTTCAAGATTTTCAAATCTTACAGATACAAAATAACATAAAAAAAAGCTAGGCATTGAACAGTCTAGCTTTTGTTATTGTCTTCAAACCTTTTTACGATTTTTTTAAATTCATTAGGCTTTTCGTATTCAGAGTAAACCGCCTCTGCTGAAACGTTTATGACAAAGTTTTCACTGAAATATTGGTTGTATTCGTCATAATCAGTAGAGATTTTCACTGCATCAAATAGTGGTGTAACGGTCTTTTCATCTGGAGCCAAAGGCGTTAAAGTTATAGAGCCATTTGAATTTGTGCCATAGTAGAAGTACCCATCGTCACTATTATAGAAAAATCCATAATCTCCACTTGGATTGTTGATAGTATTATTTTTAGTATCGAAAAACTTTACTAACTCATTAGAAGTAGAACTGTTTTTGTAGTAAAGACTATCCATCATGACGGTGTTGAAATTCGTATCGGTGGGGGTTGGAGTAAACTCTAATTTGACCCTTATGTACACATCACTACCCGAATGGTTGATGACATACGGGTCTTTTTCAATCACTGCACCTGGAACCGATTTCGTAGCTTTTTCTTCGCCATCACTATCCCAAATAGGCTCACTTAGAGCTATTTCAGGTTCTGCTGTGGAGCTTATTTGGTTGGTGACCTCATCAGTAGAAGTGAAGAACGCCAGTGTCATCACCGCAAATGAAACTACTAACAAAGTCGTAAGCGATACCACTACTCTCCTACGCCTGTCAAAGTTTATCTTCATAATAATCATTCACTCCTTTCGACTGTGTGCTGAATATACACCACTCAACACTATTAAGACGACTATTCCGCCCAAGACTACCTTGCCCTTAGTGGTATTGAAAAACATATACAAGTATCCCAACTTCTCGATTGAAAATATCGGTACACCTATGACGTTTTCATAAGGGACGGGCGTAGAATCCTCTGTGTTGTTTTGGTCACCCTTAGTGGTAAACGTTCGATTTGTCGTATCTATGTCTACTACCCTATGCGTTACTACAGAACTCTCACCCAAATAGAACGATATAACATCGTTTACGGAGATGTCTTCAAAGTCTGTAGGCTGTACTATGATTACCGTACCTATTGGATATACATCCGTCATGCTACCAGTTTTGACTGTAAAGAAACCATATCCATTGAATTTAAGGAACACTACCAGTATCGCCAGTAGGAAAGCTATTAGACTTCCTAAATCAATCAGAACTAGAAGTAGTTTCTGTAGTAGTAGTAGTAAACGTTTCAAGAATGTACCCATACTTATGCTTAGTCGTCTCACTGATATTCGTGGTAGTCTCACTGGATACGCTAACACTATAGGCGTTCCAAACATCATCGACAGCACCACCTAAAGCCTGTACCGCATCGGATAGGATATCCACACGCAAAGTGATAGGATTTGTAACAGTGTCGCCGTCTGAGTCGGTAGTCTTATGCCTATAGAATTTACTATCATCAATGGATACTGATTTTAACAGTTGTGTAGTCTTTTCGCCCACTGGAACTACGTACTTATAGTAGAAGTAACCATCATTAGGATTGTATATCCAGTAGTCATTCCAGCTGTCAACTAGAGTAAAAGTAACATCTCCTATTTTAAAAGAGTTAGTATCTTTATCTATAGTAAGGTTTTTAAACTCTCCAAATGAGGCTATGTCTAGATACTCATTGTTGTTTGCGGGTTCGTAGGTTATAGCGGTTCGGATGGTACTACCACTACTATCTATGACGTTTACGATATTCTTAGTGACCGTCTGTGTAGTGGTTACATCTTTATTACTGATAACACTACCTAGAACTATTTCCGCATTGTCGTCATCATTGATAATGCTACCCATAGCACCTGCCACGAAGTTATTATTCCCATCACTAGATTCTGAACTGTCGGAGGTACACCACATAGGCACGATACTCACACGTAGGAACACATCAGCGGTGTTAGTATTTTCAGCATCAACGTTGAGGATTTCAACAGGCTTGTCCACCGAAAGCGTACCACTTGTATTAGTAGTCATTGTAAACTCTTGAGCCGTGACCGTCTGTGTGTAACTAGTTTCAGTACCAGTATTTTCGACTACGCCGTTTATCACTTCCGCAGGATAGAAACTGTTGTGCAAGACTGCCTTGTTCTCATTCACCGCCGAAACTATGGAGCAGTTTGCCACTAACGCTCCTGCCACAACAGTGAGAATTAGAAACTTTTTCTTTTTCATGATAACCACCTACCTAAGTTTGTAAGTTCTGTAAATTTCCAATACGTTTATCTAATTATAGCATTTTTAGTTTGTTAAGTCAAGACATTTCACAAACCTTTAACATTTTTTAAAAATTATGAAAACCTCTACGTAAAGTAGAGGTTTCTCGGTAAAAAGTATGCTAATTTTACATAATTTGAAATCAATCTATAATTGATTTTTTTTAGGAACGTTCAAAGCCTATTTCCTACAGAATTATATTTTTAAATAGCTTTCCAAATGGTCAAACGCTGGAGCATTCACTGTATATGTGGGATTCAAATATATGTCGTTATCTTTGAACAATCCCATAGGCACGTGATTTTCAACTATAAACTTGTGTGATGTAACATCAGTTTGGTCATCGGCTAAGACCATGGCTACTTTGCTGAGGTCATCATAGAAACATTCACATAGTTGTGGGATTATCGTGTGCTTAAAGATTTTTGACAACGTCCCCAATGTGGGATGTTCTAACAACTCTAAAAAGTACGTGTGACCTATCAAACTGTCACGTCCTGAGAGGTATTCAACACGCAAGTTTATGTGCCTGAACATGGTTTCAACGTCTAAGCCATCGACGGTAACGCCCTTGAAAATTTCATAGTTTGGGAGCATTTCCACAAAATGAAACCTCCTCCTGAGTGCGGTATCCAGTGGTACTGTAGAACGGTCGCTTGAGTTCATAGTTCCCACGATGTAAACGTTCTTAGGTATGCCGAACTCTCTTTGTGAGTACGGCAACTTGACCTTTAACCCCTCGGAATTTCCCAACCTTTTGCAAGGTTCAACTAACGTGATGAGTTCACCAAAAACTTTTGAGACGTTCCCCCTGTTGAGTTCATCGATGATAAAAACCTTGTTTCGATTGAACGACCTACCCATGTCACTCAATAGGATTCTTTCAACTAACTGCACTATGATACTTCTATACATCCTAACCATAGTGACATCGTAGTCAATATACTGAGCTACGTTGGTAGTATCAAGTTTTAAATCTTGAATAGTTATGCTATTGCTCTTGATGGCGTTCACCAAACTGTTTAACATTCCCAACGGAATGGAAACTATCTTAAAAGGTTCATTAGTGCCAAGCTTGAACTTCTTGACATTCACGTTACCTTTACTGATACTATCCACAATGTACACCATATGCCTAGTTTTATTTGGCGTGATATCCATTCCGATTAGAAAATCCCATGAGAGTGTATTTGCACAGAACTTCTTAAAGATACCATCTTGTAAAGTGTATGAGATGTCACTGCCATCCAAAGTGGGCTTGATACCCTCCACGAACTCCTCATAACTGTATGATTGATGAAATGTCACATTTTCGACCAAACCATCACGCTTGTACTGGTTGAACCTACTTGAAACTTCACAGTATGGTTGAGATTCTATCTCTTCGATAGGTTTGTTTTCCACTATAGCCACCGCATAGATTACCGTGTAATAAGTCTTTCCAGTACCAGCCACGCCGTAAAGTATCGTATTTAGATGTATATCGTTCAAGCTATTCACCACCTTAAATTAACGTTAATTTGATATAATTTCATACAAAAATGCATGTATAATTTAAAGATACATATCCTTACGCCTAGTTGTGATGTATGGTCTACGTTTACGAGATTCTTTTGCCAATGTGAGGTCTAACTCTTGAACTATCAACTGTTCAGAACCATCAGCTTTAAAGATAGTGTTACCGTCACAGTCCACCACGAGTGATTGCCCCGCAAACTCCATGTTGGATTCCTTACCCACACGATTACACATCGCTATGTACACGTTATTTTGATATGCTTGTACTTTCAACTCCCACTCGAACATTTCCAAATTTTCAGCGATGGTGTTGGCAGTCGGAATGATTATCAACTCCGCACCTTTGAGCGTACACGTACGTATACTTTCAGGAAGATGTCTATCAAAACAGATGACTATTCCCACCTTGCCAAAAGGCGTTTCAAAGACCTTAAAACCGTCATCGGATTGGGTGTAGTAGTCACGTTCGTAGAAGTTTTCAGCCTGTAGAATATGCACCATCTTAGCATTTCCGACTACTTCGCCATTTGGATTTATAAACAGTGACATATCATAGTAGTTTGTGCCATCCTTGACGTAAAAGTTCGGAGATACGTACATACCTATGCGTTTACAAAGTTTGCAAATTTCACATATCTTTACATCGTCTAGTGTGAGACTTAACTCCTCAATGGATTTTCCAAGCTTGAATTTTAAATCTTTAGCCTCATACTGTGGAAAAAATGGTGTCAGTTGCACTTCAGGAAATAATATCAAGTCACACCCTTTGGAATTTTCTATGTATTCTAAAGTTTTCTTGTAGTTGTTTTCAATATCGTTGGATAGTGAAATCTGTGCCATGGCTAGTTTCATGTCGATACTCCTTACCTATTGTCAACCTTTTCAGGATACATATCATGTTGGGTTAGACGGTCAAAAGCGACCTTTTCCCAAACTGTACCCTTTCTACCGTAGTTGCAGTATGGGTCTATCGAGATTCCTCCCCTTGGAGTGAACTTGCCCCAAACTTCAATATACTTAGGCTCCATGAGCTTGATTAAATCTTTCATGATGATGTTCACACAATCTTCGTGAAAATCCCCATGATTTCTAAAACTAAATAGGTACAACTTTAGTGATTTACTCTCGACCATCCTAACGTCAGGCACGTAGGAAATATATATCGTAGCGAAATCGGGTTGTCCTGTGATTGGGCATAGACTTGTAAATTCAGGACAGTTGAACTTTACGAAGTAGTCGTTGTCTTGGTGCTTGTTCACAAAAGTTTCTAAAACCTGTGGGGCGTAGTCGTTTGGATACTTAGTCCCTTGATTTCCTAACAACGTGATACCCTCTTTTTCTTGTGAGTTTCTACCTTCCATTTTAA
>CAZWRW010000067.1:0-7854 GCA_964636465.1 uncultured Ruminococcus sp.
AAACATTGATTTGCCTTCGGCAAATTCAAGGAACGGTCACAGCCCGTTCCCTACAAAATTCCGTCGTACAATCACATAGAATTATATCGAATTGGCGTTAAATAAAAAGCACGAAACTGCACCATATAACATAGTGCAGTTCCGTGTGGATATATTAAAAGAGGGGGTTCGTAGAAAACTTATTTATTAAGAGTTGGTATCTTGAGTTTGCTCATGTAGAGTAACACTTACAGTCAACTCGCTACCGTTTCTGTAGTAGTTTACTTGGATTGTGTCACCAGCATTGTACTTTTTCAACTCTGTGGAAAGCTCCGTGCTTGATGAGATTGTCTCACCGTTAATACCTGTGATGATATCACCAACTTGTAGACCTGCTTCAGCAGCAGCACCGTTGCTATCCATGAACCTTACATATACACCTACTGGTACATTGTAGTATCTAGCCATGGTATCGTCGATGGTTTCGGCAGTGATACCTAACTGTGGTCTACCTGTTACGTAACCGTAAGTTACTAGGTCATCTATGATGGTCTTGGCACTTGTGATTGGAATTGCAAAACCTAGACCCTCAACTGATGCTGAACTACTTGAATAGCTCGAAGATATCTTAGAGGATACTATTCCGATAACTTGACCTTTACTATTTACTAATGGACCACCTGAGTTACCTGAGTTGATAGCTGCACTAGTCTGTATTAGTGTCATTTCGTTGTCGTTGATAGTGACTGTTCTATCCAAACCTGAAATTATACCTGGTGTAAAGGTGTTTGAAAGCTCAAAACCTAATGGGTTACCGATAGCGTAAGCATAATCACCTACTACTAAGTTGTCGCTGTCGCCGAACTCTGCTGGAGTTAGGTTATCAGCTTGTATTTTAAGTACTGCGATATCCGCAGAACTGTCTTCACCGATTACTGTAGCTTGATATTCTGTCTTGTCGTCATCATTTAGGATTACTGTAACACTTACAGCATCTTCGACTACGTGTGCATTGGTTAAGATATAACCATCAGCAGTCATTATGATACCAGTACCTGTTGCAGTACCAGTCTGTGTACTACCTGAACCATATCCGAACATTGAATAGATATCATCTACTTCAGTTTCAACGGTTGCTGAAATTCCTACTACAGATGGTTCTACCTTTGAGAATATTTCCGCTGGAGTTAGGTTGTCGCCATCCTCAGCCAAACCGAATAGGCTAGTAGCCTCGGCTTTTACGGAAGTAGTTACTGCACCAGTCTCTGGAGTGTCAACGTCGTTATTAGAAGTATCACTAGAAGTGTCATCGGAAACGGCACTTGTTTGGTCTTGATTAGATGCGTTGGCAGACGTATTAGACACTATGCTTTCACTCTCGTTGTATGACTTGTATGCAGTGATAGAACCCACTGAAACTATTGCCATACAGCATATCAAACCTAAGAACTTCAAAACTTTCTTACCGTTAGAACTCTTCTTAGCCTTTTGGTTGTTCTCAGAGTTAGTATCATCTGATGGATAATAACTAACCTCATTGAAGTTGTTTTGATTATCGTTATTGTTAAAAGTACTCATAAGTCAATCCGCCTTTCTATAGCATTCACAAAGGTATGTACCTCTGTGAGGTTTATCTTTATCTTTAGTTTATGTATATATTGTAATTCTGTAATGTGAAATTCCCGTGATAACATTTCAAAAAGAAAATAAAATACCAAAATCCCACTGTGAAAACTCATAACTACATTGTGAAAAAAAATATCGGAATGATGTGAGTATCGTCCCGATATTATTTATTAGATTCACCAAACATAAACTTTGATTTGCCTTCGGCAAATTTGCGGAACGGTCACAGTCCGTTCCCTACATAGTTCAAACTTTACGCACACAGATGGCTCAATAGATACAACGAACCACACATCACCAATACTGAGCCATCTTTTTTGGCGGTGCATATACCTGTATGTAAAGCATCATTGAGTGGTACTTGGATAACCTCACAAGTGAACAGTTTGGCTAATTCATCACTTGGGACGGCGTTGTATATGTACCCATCCGTACAGATGACCTTGTCGGCTATGCCATCTAAGAGTTTACAACATGAACTATAGTCTTTCGTGGAAATCATTCCAGTTAGGAGCGTAACCTTATCGATACCACACGTTTTAAGGGTATCTATAAGCGAAGTCACGCCACCCACATTATGTGAACCATCTACTATGACTTTTACGCCCATATCTAAGACTTCCATCCTAAAAGGTACTTGTGTACGCTCAAGAGAGGCTTTCACGCACTCCATAGGGATGTCATAACACATAGAGTTCAACAGTTTACAAGTTTCAATCACTGTGGATGCGTTCGCTACTTGATGTTTTCCCAACATCTTTAGGTGATAGGTTTCATCACCATAAGTGAACGTCTCACCTTGAATAGACATATCTACTACGTTTGCGAGTTCAGGCACGTACAACTCCGAATGCATACGCTTGGCGTAGTCCTCCACTATTGATACCACTTCTGGTGATACGTTGTCATTAGACAACACTACAGGACGGTTAGGCTTTACTATCCCAACCTTTTGAGTAGCAATCTTAGCGAGGGTATCACCTAATATTGCGGTGTGGTCTAATGAGATTGAAGTTATCACACTGACCACGGTATTCTCCACGATGTTTGTGCTATCTACAGCCCCACCGATACCAGTCTCTAATACCACGATGTCACAATGTTCGGATTTGTAGTGTAGTAAGGCTATCGCCATGGTGATTTCAAACTGTGAATACTCATGAGAATCTACAGCACTCTTGACGATTTCCGCATACTTACAAAGTCTATCCTGTGGGATGTTCTCGCCGTTTATACGGATTCTATCCTCATAGCAGTACATATACGGAGATGTAAACGTCCCAACGGTATAGTTTGCGAACTTCAACGCATTGGATAACATCTCAACAGTAGAACCCTTGCCATTAGTTCCTGCTACGTGTATGAACTTCAAATAACCTTGTGGATTTCCCAAAAGATTTAAAAGTTTTCTAATCCTAGAGAGGTCTTTTACAGGCTTTCCAGATTTGGTGAAACTATTGATGTACTCCATCGTTTCAGTATAGTTCATAGCAAAAAACTCCTTTTTAAATTAAATTCAGGAACGGTCACAGCCCGTTCCCTACGAAAATTTTATATTACTCCGTGTAGGTTCTAACCCTCAACGGAATGCCCACGCTATCTGCTACCATTTGAGCAAGTTCTATCTCCTCTTTGGAGATTACATCAACGACGGTAAACATAACTTTAGGTGCAACCTTTTTGCAATCCACGGCGAACCTTAACAACGATTGATAAGCGTTCTCTTTAAAAGTCGGATTGGTGACCTTTTGATAAGTCTCCTCACTACCAGCGTTTAAACTGATGGATATGGTATCAAAACACATCCTTAAATCTTCAGTGACGTTTCTGCCGTAGACTAGGTTTGCTAATCCGTTAGTGTTCAACCTGATAGGCACGTTCGATATGCTTCGGATATATCTACACGTTTGTACCACCATGTTGAGCCTCATGAGAGGTTCTCCATAGCCACAGACTACCACCTCTTCATACTTGGAGAGGTCACGCTTTTTAAACTCTTGTATTACCTCTTCGATATCAGGTTCATGGTCTAACCAAAGGCTATCCGAGCCGTAAGCACCATCGCCGTTATGCCTAATACAGAATACACAGTTACATGGGCAACGATTGGTTAGGTTCACATATAGATTGTTTCCAACTTCATATAAGATGGTCATCATAGATGTATACTTCCTTTCTTAATTTAAATTTGATGTTATGATTAACATACCATTTTAATCAATAGGCGGATTGCCTACAAAACAATCCGCCTAGGTATTTTACCTTTTGATAATCTTGTTTAAGAACTTAGGCTTTCTGCCAGTCTGTACGAGTACTATAACCACTGTGATAGGCAGTGCTATTATGAACAACACTATACCTAAACCTAATCCCGCTGGGAAGAAACTCAACGTGACTGTGTGCGTTCCGCTACTCATCGGGATACCTATGAACGTGTCATAGAGTTCCTTAGGCTCGACTTTTTTGCCGTCAACCTTGATAGTCCAACCAGTTTCTAGTGGAATGGATGTGAATAGGATTTGGTTATCTTGAGCAGTAACTTCTGCTGTGATTTTAGTCCAACCCTTGTTGTGCTTAGTGATGTTCCAACCACCCTCAGCTAGTTGTGCTACGGATTGGTCTACTAAATCCTCATCAATTTGATAGAATAGTTGGTCTATCATGTAGCAGTACTCACCAGTGATTGTACACCTTACGGAGATGTATTGACCAGCTTCAAAGCTACCTAAACGTCTAACGTAGTAGTCTGAACCCTCAAAGAATACACTTAGATACTCATAGTTTTCAAACTCGTTTGTTTCAGTGTTTAAGTCAGTACTATACCAGATGTTCACCTGTTTTTCATAATGGGCAGGGAAGAATAAGTATATAGGGTCGTCGCTCTCTGCTTTGATTATATAGTCAACAGTGTGGTCACCGTCACCAGTAGGTTCATACTTAGTTTGGTCACCTGCACCCTGCACGGATACGTTTGAAGTTCTAGTTTCTTGTACTTCAAGTCTCTTGAATGCTTGAGTATCTACACCCATCATACTAGTGATTAGCTTGTTTTGATTGTTGAATGGGTCATACTCATCATCTAGATGTGCATACTGTGCATTAGCTGATACCATATATCCGATAGGTAACGCATTAGTATTTTCATATACGCTGATAGTGTCACTGTAATCACCATCAACTTGAACGTATTCAGGAGCTTGTTTGCCCTCAGTATCGAAGACGTACTTAATACCGAATAGGTCATCAAGTAGGAGTGTAGAGCCATAGTATTGAGTATAGTGTCCTCTTTCGACGTAACCCAAGTTACCCAACAATGAAATAGCCTTAGCGTTCATAGTAGAACTTGAATGTGTGATACCCTTTAATCCTAAGAGGAGGTTATCGTTTACGGTTCTAACGTAGGTCTTTTCCGACCTGTAGAGTTCGTCCTCGTGTTCCTCATTGAATGCCGATGTAGCCTCTAACCACTCTTCTTTGAACGGTTCATAAGAAGAACGCTTACTGTAGCATACGTCCGTGTGGATGTCATCTAGAGTGTTACTAGCGTTGAACGTCAATTCACCACTGACTACTAGCAACATGATTACTGGCAACGCTATGGATTCAGGTCTGTTTTTCAAACCGTAGAACAACATCGCAAAACAGAATACCAACGCTACTGATAACCACAATGAACCTAAAGTATCTAAGTTTTCATACTCTCTAGTTTCAGCCCATAGGATGTATACTAAGAATCCAGCAAATACACCTGCCATATCTCTGCCACTGATGCCATCCATGTTTTTGAAAGCCTCAGCACTCATAGCTATTAGCAAGAATGAGATTATGAAAGAGTATCTGTAAGGTAGCCAGTTTGGAACTTGTCCACCATGCCAAAGCATATCTATAGGCTTAATGTACATTGAGAAGAACATGATAGCCAATAGTATTGTGTAACCTATCTTGTTGTTAGCCTTGACCTTTTTGTTCAGGATGTATAGAGGTGTCATCAAGATACATATTACACCACAATAGATGTCTGCTAAACCTTCATTTCTAACGGTGTCATAACAGGATGGTAATAACCTAGTCATAACGTCTATAGCGGTAAACTGGAACGCTAATGAATAGTCAGGTTCGGTAAAGTCGAACTTACCGAGTTTCAAAGAGTAGTATACTGGCAACAACATGAACGCTGACAACATCGCACCCAATACTGCTGAAACTCCAAAGCTCAAGAATGGCATGAACCTCTCTTTTAGAGTCTTGAAACTCTTATCAGTGCCGAAACAGTAGTAGTACAAGAAGTACAATACTGAGAATATCGCCAACATATAGCCAATGTAGAAGTTAGCTACAAACATCCATGCTAGTGAGATTATAAAGTGTGCCTTCTTGTTTTCGTCGATAATCTTCTCTATACCGTACACGATGATAGGCAAAAATACTAGACCATCTAACCACATAGGGTCCATGAGCTGTACTACTGCATATCCGCATACGCCCCATACTGTGGAGAATATCACAGAATGTAGAGGTTTCATCTTTTTAGAGTTCTGTAGGTAGAAACTCATGGTTACGCCTTGAGTACCTAACTTACAAAGTTGCATCAAGAATAGACTTACTAGCATATACTTTTGTGGGAATAGTAGGGTTATCAACGTGAACGGACTAGCTAAGTAGTATCCGATGATACCCATAAATTCACCTGAGAAGTTTCTCTCCCAACTATAGAATATGCTATTATCACCACCAAGGATGGCATCTCTAAAGTATTCAAAATAGTACACATACTGACCGTTAAGGTCTAGTACTAGTACGGAATAGTCACCCGTAAGCTTTGCAGGATAAGCTTCAAACAGTGCATATGCAACGTACATAATTATGAAAGGTATCATAAACGCTAAGAAATAGTATCTTTTGTCTATAGCCCAATCCTGTATACGAGTAATGATTTTATTCTTCTTTTTAGTAACCTTGTTAGATGTAGGCTTTGGACTATCAGTCCCACTTGAAGAGTTAGTTTCGTCATGAGGTTCTTCGTCAAGTTCGTCATCGTCGTAGTTGTCATCCTCTTCGGATTCGTCAAGTTCGTAGTCATACTGTGAATAGTCAACTTCATTTTGAGTAGATTCGTCTTCTTTAAGTAGGTTGTTGATGTCTTCTTCAGAAAACTGTAAGTCTACTTCGCCATCATCTTCTGGATTAACTTGGTTTAAGTTTTCGTCCATTGGATAAAAATACCTCCTTATATTTAATAGTCGTCCATTATCTTACGCCATGCGATTTAAACTTATGGACTTACCATGCTCAACCTTAGCGATGGGTTATCATATGCACATACTATGTATTATACAATATATCTAGGTTTTTTACAAGTGATTTTTTGAAAATTTTAAAAAAACGCCAATTTGGAAAAATCCTATGCTATGCATTATTGAGCATCACTGATACATTTAGCTAAAAGTTCATAGCTTTGATATAGCTCATCAAGGGTGGAAAAGTTACTGCGGTAGAGTTCCAACATGATAGCACCATCAAACCCCTTGGACTTTAAAACATTTATGAGTTTATGCACATCTAGAATGCCTTTGCCGATAGGTAAACAATCCTTTTGGGCGGTGTGGTCGCTTATGTGTATATGTGCGATGTTCTCCCCTACGGATTCCAAAATGTCGTAAATATCCACGTTGCTACGGATGGCTTGTTTTAAATCTATGACAAACTTAGCGACATCACCCAATTGCTTGACCATGTTCACCATAAACGGAACGTTATTACACTGACATCTTGCGACGTTCTCCTGTGCGACCGTAACACCGTATTTTCTACCCAATTCGGAAAGCCTATAGAATCTATCAAAGTATAGGTTCTCATCTACGGGGACTATAGCCTTGTTACCGTGAAACACCAGTATTTCCGCCCCTAAGATGTTCATAGCTTGGAAGTACTTCGCATAGTATTCCAATACGTCTTGCATACGTCTCTCGTAATCGGTGAAGAACATCATGGGTTCTATAGGGCAAGTGTAAGGATGTACCGATACACACTCAGTGCCGTAGTAGTCTAGTATCCTTTTGAGTTCTCTCACGTAGTTCAATTCAAGTTCGCAGTCAGTGTTTATGAAAATCTCCGTAGCCTTGATACCTACCTTAGCTATGTCCTCAACTGAAAGCTCTAACAGTTGTGGGTACAGACACGCAGACGAAACTCCTGCTCTCATATGGTTACTATCACCTCTATGTGGTAAAATTTTTTGCTTTAATTTAA
>CAZWRW010000068.1:0-7778 GCA_964636465.1 uncultured Ruminococcus sp.
TCAAGTGTGTCAAATTGACACACCGCACCCGATTAAACTTTCAAAGGGTTTAGGGATAGTCTCAAGTGTGTCAAATTGACACACCGCACCCGATTAAACTTTCAAAGGGTTTAGGGATAGTCTCAAGTGTGTCAAATTGACACACCGCATCCAATTAAACTTTCGAATGGTTTAGAGATAATCTTAAGTGTGTCAAATTGACACACTATAGTTATTAATAGAAAAGGAACGTTACTATGAAAAGTAGAATAGATTTATCGTCTTTAAAGAAGATGCCTAAGGGCAACGATACTCAATTTAATGAGAACACTCCACAAGGTTTGGTAGATAGCTACACCTCTACGTGGGGGAGTACTACGGAAAAGGTCGAGGAGATACCTCTTACTAGCTTGAAACTTTTTGAGTTGAACGGCTCGAAACAGCCTTTTAATATCAATCAAGAAAAGATAGAACAGATAAAACTTAGTGCTAAAGATATAGGCATTATCACACCGTTGATAGTTCGCAAAGTGGATGATGGCTACCAAATAGTGTCGGGACACCATAGGTACTTAGTAGCTAAAGAGTTGGAACTTCTAAGCGTGCCTTGTATAGTTAGAAGTATCCCTGATGAGGTGGTATATAAGTATGTGGTAGAGAGTAACATCCAAAGGGTGAGAGTGTACCCCTCGGAGTATGGACAGATTTTTACTAGGTATATGGCTGTGCGTCAAGATGTTGATATGACCGCCCAAGAGATTGCTCAAAAGTTTGGGCTATCCAAAAAGACTATGTATAGGTATATCAACGTTACTAAGTTGGTTAGTAGTCTACAAAGGTTCGTTGATGACGGGCTAGTTAGTTTAGATGCGGTAGACGTTATCTGTCAGTTGGCGGAGGACGACCAAACGGTTGTGTGCGAATATCTTGAGTTCACCCACAGAAAGATTTTAGTAGCACTGGCTAAAAAGATAGTTCAAGCCGTTTGCGATGGCGAACACCTAACTAAGGATATGGTCATACTGTTGGCGGATGGTAAGCCTAAAAAAAAGTACAAGAATAGACTATATAATACTCTCGCAGAGAGCTACAGTATAGATTGCACTGAGAGAGACTTGGACAAACTTGTGCTTAAACTTCTAACAGAGTACTTTTCCAAACGGTAAAGTTAGAGTGTGTCAATTTGACACACTCTTTTAGGTTATGTAAATAGCTGTTGTAGTAACCCTTTTTTTAGGGTGCGGTACAGTTCCAACTCTCGGGCGGTTTTAGTTATAGCCACGTCAAAAGCTGTTAAAAACTCCGCTATCTTCTCTTGCTCCTCAAGGCATGGCACGGGGATTTTAGCATTAAAGAAATCATCAGGGGAAATGTTAAGTAGTCCATGATTCCTTGCACCCTCCGAACACATCTTTCTAACATCATCATACCATTTTAAACTATCGAAATACTTTTCAAAAAAGTCTGAGTTATACTTGTCGTTAATTGCAAAGCATATATAAAGACTAGACAATGCACCACACTCATATAGATTTAATCTTTTTATTGAACCAAAGTCAAAACCGTTTGAGTAGCTCTTGTTATATGCATATTCACCTTTTTTTAGCAAGTAATAATTAGACATATCTTTACTTGCAACAACTTTATTAAAAAAGTCTCGTTGGTCTATTAATCCATATTGTGATGCAATTGTAAGAGGTATGTCAGTCTCATTGTTTTTATTTTTTCTTTTAACACGAGTTGATATATCCCCCAACTTTTTACTTTCCCAGTTGGGGTAGTCTTGTCCGTTAGCGTCTTTAAACCTAACCTTTTGGGAGAAGATACTCTGCATTACGGCTTTCTTTTGGGTCTGTAGGTTCTGTAGTTCTCTTTCGGTATGGGTAACTACCTCGTCCACAGCGGATAGAAACTCCGCTATCTTCTTCTGCTCCTCAAGGCATGGAATGGAGATTTTAGTATTTGCAATGTTTTTACGATTAATAGATGTAACTTTTATACCTTGCATATATGGAAATAGTTGATTATGAAACGCTTGAGAGTTTGTATAGTATCCTAAAAATTTAGGTGCATACTTACTTTTAGGTCTACAAGCCATTGTGTGCAATCCTGAAATAATTTTTTCGCTATTAATATTGAATAGTTCAATAGACTTTCCAACAGTTTCATCTTCCGCAGTGTCTGCAAAAACAACATCACCATTCTTTAAAGCATTGAATTTATCAACAGAATAATCTTCATTTACATAAGGAATTTTGTCACGTTGTACATCACAAATAGCACCATACTCTACAAGAATATCGCCATAATGGATGTTTTTCGCAATACCATTTTCATAATTAAGCATATCTCTTGAAAAAGTATTATTATTTAATGATTCAAAAGTTTCTTCAAAAGTTTTACTTTCCCAATCGGGGAAGTCTTGCCCGTTGGAGTCTTTAAACCTAACCTTAGGATTCTTCATAGCTACACCCCCTAAAGCCCAAGCTCTGCCATGGTGCGGTATACGGTATCCAGTGCAGACTGCTTATCCTCCACCACTTGAGAGAGTTCCGCTTTAACTTTGGCAAGGTCTATAGGTTCTTCCTCCTCAAAGGTATCCACATAGCGAGGGATGTTGCAGTTGTAACCGTTCTCGGCAATCTCGTCAATAGTAGCCAAGTGGCTGAACTTTTCAATCTCGGCACGCTGTTGGTAGGCGTTAACTATGCGGTCTATATCTTCAGTAGATAGCGTATTCATATTCTTCCCTGAAGTGTAGTACTTGCTAGCGTCACAGAACCACACAGTGCGGTCGTTATGTTTTTTTCTGCCATTGTATAGGACTATACAACATACAGGTATACTAGTTCCATGGAAACAGTTAGCCGGCAACCCAATGATGGCATCTACTACGTTTAGGGTGTTAATTAGGTAACGTCGGATAGATTCTTCTTTGTTACCTCTAAATAGCACGCCGTGTGGTAGCAGTACAGAAGCTCTGCCATCGTCTTCCATGTGGTAGGCAATGTGTTCTAGGAACATTAAGTCCGCATAGGACTTAGGAGCTAAAGCACCACAACTGCTAAACCTTGGGTCACTCTCGAACTTTTTATCAGCGGAGTAGTTCGCCGAGTAAGGTGGGTTAGCCACTTGCACTTGAAACTTTCTATCCCCGAAGTTATCGTGTTCTATGGTATCATCGTTGTACACAGTGAACTCCTTGTAAGGTATACCGTGCATTAACATATTCTGTCGCATGAGGTTGTAAGTAGTGCCGTTCTTTTCCTGACCGTAGTAGTGGTAGACTTGTCTATCTTTACAGTGGCGTTTAACTTCCAAAAGTAGCGACCCTGACCCCGCACAGCAGTCACAAGCACTACGGACGGTATCTAGTCCCACAGTAGCAAGCCTAGCAACTAGTTCGGACATCTTAGTAGGTGTGAAAAACTCACCGCCCTTTTTACCAGCATCCGAAGCAAACAGCCCTATTAGAATCATGTAGGCAGTTCCTAGCACATCGAAGTTAGCATCATGTAAGTTAAAGTCTATATCGTACACACGGCAGATAACTTTACTAATTAACTTAGTCCTTTGGGAAACTTCTTTGCCTAAGTCTTTGTCCTGTAGGTTCATATCGTCGAAAAGTTTATCAAATGCTGACTCGCTCTCTTGCCCAATAGTAGACCCCACTAGCGTATTGATTGCCTTCTCATAGTCTTCAATGCTAAAGCTACCGCCTTTAATCTTATCCACTAGGGAATTAAAGAGGTAGTCGGGTTCAATAATGTAGCCCAAGTGGTCGAGAGTTAACTCTTTTACAGCCTCTGCGAGTTCTTCATTTTGGAGAGCCTCACGGTAGGTAACGCCGTCATTTTTAAGAATTTCATTCATATAACTTTCTGTTCTTTCGGATAGATAGCGGTAGAATATCGTGCCTAGTATGTAGTTTTTGAACTTAGCACTATCCATGCTACCACGTAAATCGTTGGCAATACCCCATAACTGTTTTGCAAGTTCTTGGGACTGTGTATTTATATCTGACATAGTAAATATTTCCTTTCTATTCTATACGCCCTCGGCGGTAAACTTATCGTACATATCCTTAACAAATATTAGGATACTCTTAATTAAGCGTGTCTGCTTTAGCAGTGGAAGTTTCATATCTGCAAGCTTTTGGCGAATCTTATCTTTAGTTACGCTGTACTCATCCATGAAGTATTGGTTAACTATGGATAGCACCAGTTCGGGTTGTAGGTGGTTAACCTCTGCGAAGTTCTGCACGTCAGCTTCCATAACTTCTCTTTCGTACTGCTCGTACTCTTTTATGATATCCTCATCGGGGTCTAAGTCAAAAAAGCGTAGGTTTATGAACGCTTTCATAACTTCCGACTTGTAACGCATCTTCTCATTGTCGGAACGGTCTATCTCACGGAGAATTAGGTCTACACCTTTACGCATTTCTTCAAGGTCGTTGCGGTTGATTTCTTTAAGTAGGTTTAGCACGTACACTACGTTAATTTTGTCCGTGCGAACGAGTTCAATATTAAAGTCTACGTCTGCAAGGATGGTTTTTTCGCCAGCCTTAATTTTGGCTTTCTGTTGGTCGTAGAAAGTCAAGTACCAAGACTTATACTCGGTATACTCTTCTTCATCCATGAAAATTTCAAGGTCTTCCCAGTCAAACTTAGAAAAAGTTTTCATAGTTGCTAGTGCCTTGGTAAGCTGTCGGAATATGATAATATACTCTCTCTGCTCGTCCTCATTGATTAAGTTTCCGCAGTCGTCAGAGGTGGGACATATACAACGAATAGCGTCTACCTGTTTGGAATACTCTCCGACGTAGTACTCATAGTTTTCTAGTAAGTAGTCGTTGGGGTTTCCGCTACCACTGAATAGTTTCAAGGCTTCGTCCTGAGCCTTTTTTATGTTCCTATAGGTAACTATCTGCCCGAACTGTTTAGTAACTTTGTCCACCCTGTTGGTGCGTGAGTAAGCCTGTACTAACGTATGGTACACCATGTTTTTATCTAGAAATAGCGTATTGGTGGGCTTGCTGTCGAAACCTGTTAGAAACATATCGACTACTATTAGCAAGTCTACTTGTGGAAGGTCTTTCTGTTTTAGTCGCTTAGCGATATCTTTGCGGTAACCATCAAACTTGGTTAGGTCGAAATCCGTGCCAAAGATACTGTTATAGTCTGCCATGCACTCGGCTAAGTATTCGCAAGAGTGTTCGTCTTGTCCCTCGTCTAAGTCTTCGTTAGGTTGGTAGGTGAATATCGCACAGATTTTATACCCCTTAGAATTTTTTTCTTTAAAGGCGTGGTAGTAGTCCATTAGTGTTTGGATTCTATCCACTGCAAATAGTGCCGTGTAGATGTCTCTTCCATCGGGATTTATGTGTCTGTCAAGGGTGGAGAGTATGTTGTCGGCAACTTGGGAGATTCTCTCGGTATCGTGGTATAGTTTATCTATGTTGATATTCATTTTTTTACAGTAGTCAGGGTCGTCAATCTTTGCAACATCGATGTTTGGAGTGTCAACCTTGTTAGCGTTTACCGTCCTCAAGTACTCCACAGAAAATCGCAACACGTTTCCGTCTGCGATAGCTTCTTTAATCATATACTTATGTATGCAAGGGTCTAACGTTCCCGAAAAGAACATATCTGCGGTAGTTCTGCTATTAGAACCCTTATTCTCTTCAAATATTGGAGTGCCAGTAAAACCAATGTAGTTACTATTTTTAAAGTGTCTCTTTATATCTCCGTGCATTTTGCCAAACTGACTGCGGTGGCACTCATCGATAATAAACACGCACTTTTTATCCGATAGCGATGCCATAACTTTTTGATACTTCTCTTTCTTTACAGCGTTAGCCATCTTCTGTATCGTCGTAATTATGAGAGTTTTGTTAGTATCCTGTAAATCTTTAACGAGAGTGTAAGTACTTTCAGTATTGTCCACGCAGTCTTTTTCAAATGAGTTGTATTCGTCAACAGTCTGGTCGTCAAGGTCTTTGCGGTCTATTAGGAAAAACACTCTGTCAATTTGGGGGTTATCACGTAGTAGGGTTGCGAGTTTGTAACTAGTTAAGGTTTTACCACTGCCCGTAGTGTGGAACACATAGCCATTTAGATTGCTGTTTAATATACGGTGCATGGATTCACGCACGGCGTATACTTGGTAGGGTCGCATTACCATGATAGTCGGCTCGGTCTCTTTGATTACCATATACTTAGTAATCATCTGCGTAATATTATACTTGTCTAGAAAGTCTTTAGTAAATTCGGAAAGACGGTTAATACGTGTGTTGTCGATATCCGTCCAGTAGAACACTAACGACTTTAAGATTCTCTGTTCTTCACTTTTTGGGTTACGTTCGTTTATATTTGCGAAGTACTTAGTCTGTACGCTATTGGACACCACAAACAGTTGTATGTATCTAAATAACCCCTTAAAGGAGTATCTGCGGTATCTGTCTATTTGGTTTACTGCCTCGTTAAGTTCCACCCCTGAACGTTTTAATTCCACCTGTACCAATGGCAGACCGTTAATTAAGATAGTTACATCGTAACGGTTTTTATACATAACATCGTCCTTGTGAGCTTTGTCCATAGTAATTTGATGCGTAACTTGGTAAGTATTTCTGTCTGTGTTTTCGGTAATAAAGTCCACGTAGATAGTCTTTCCGTTATCAAGTTCCAAAACCCACTGTTCACGAAGTATTTTTGCACTTTCGTATATAGACTTATCGCTCAAATGCAAAATTAGTTTATCAAATTCATGGTTGGAAAGTTCCGCCACGCCTTTGGCTTCAATTAGAGCTTTTTGGTTAACTTTGCAAAACTGTTCCCTAAAGTTAGATAGAACATCATCATAGTTTGACATATCTATATACTTATAACCTATAGTTTGTAACTGTTCTATAAACAACTCTTCCACTTCGTATTCCGACTTTGCTTGTGCCATTGCGACCATCCTTTCAAAGTATTTTGAGTATATTATACCATACAGTTTAGTTAATTTCAAGATTAAAAGCGTTACATTTGTTATGAATGTAACGCTTTAGTTAGTGTATTCTAATATATTAACTGGAGTGTAGTCTAAAACATAACAGATTCTCTCAAGGATGTTTAAGTCTATCTTTTCAACCATAATCTCCTTAATATGTATACTAATCTTGCCATAGTCGTTTATTTTAACTACTTATTTAGAACGTCACTCATAGTTAAGAGAGCATCAGCTTTTTCGTCCGAGAGTGTGCGGAAGTTCTCAATTAGAGTTCTTTCTCTTTCGGAAAGATATGTGCATTTGGTATCATCATTGAAAATTTCAGCAAGTGATGAACCTAAAGCGACTGTAAGCCTTTGTAAAGTATCGATTGTAGGTTGGCGTGTGCCTTCTTCTATGCCTTTTATGTGGTGTCCTGATATACCTGTTATTTGTGTAAGTCGATACATTGACATATTTTTATCTTGTCTAAGTTTTTGTATCTTCTTCCCGATTTCCATAAAACTGCCCCTTTTTAGTATAATGTTTATCTCATTATTATATACTAAATTAAACTTGAAAATAATGTCCAAACGGGCTTGAATATATAGACTTTTAAGTATATAATATATAGTAATAAAAGTCACTAGGGGGAGATATATATGAATACTTATACAGTAAGTTTTTTTGGGCATAGGGAAGTTAGTCAAGCATTTGCAGTAGAAAAACGACTTAAAAACGTTATAAATGAGTTACTTAGAACTCACGATTGCGTAGAGTTTCTAGTTGGACGTGATGGAGAGTTTGACCAAATGGTAGCATCTACT
>CAZWRW010000069.1:0-4608 GCA_964636465.1 uncultured Ruminococcus sp.
ACCATCAGTTTGGTATATATACACAAAAGGAACGTTCAAATGACGTTCCTTTTTTTCGTTCTGCAATTCATTGAATTGATATTAACACAAAGAACTCCTTGCCAAAACGGCTTGGAGTTCTTAGAATTATATATGTTTTCAAAATACAAATCTTATTCAGCGAACATGGTATCTTCGTTAAGAGTGTTCAAGAAGTCCTTGTAGTTCTTCTTGTAGATAGCATAAACGTTGATTCTAACAGGGTTGTCCTTGTCAGCCTTGTCTAGGTTGATGTTATCTAACTGCCACTTAGTGATGGATACGGCTAGAGTATGAGCTCTTTCCTTGTTATCCAAAGCTGGAGCGTTCTTCTTCTTCTTAGTGGTGGTGATTTCCTTGAAGTCTTCATCGTCCACGATAGCTCTCAACATCTCAGTGTAGTTGTTTCTATAAACTGCATAGATGTTTACTTGAACAGGGTTCTCCTTGTTGCCCTTAACGTGTTCTAGTTGCCATTTAGATACAGCAACTGCAACGTCATGAGCTCTTTTATCATTAGTCAACATAATATTCTTTCCTGCTACTGGTGATTAGTAGCTTTTCCTTTCATAAAATTACAAAATTTCGAATTGACGCACATACTACTGTTGTTCAGTTTCTGTTGGTGTTAATTCTGGGTTAAACTTAGGGTCTTGAGAAAAGATGTTCAAGAGTTCACCATAATACTTACGATATAAATTATGTACATTTATATTAACAGTCTTATGTTCTTCTTTAGCTCTTTTAGCGATATGGTCTAGCTCCCAACTTGCAACCATTTCTGCAACGTCGTGTGCTCTTTCTTCTAAAGTAAGCATAGAAAAAACTTCCTCCTTTTGTGTATTTTTTACGTAAGCTCGAAGTCTACCAATGTCGTGGCTATCGAACTACCGTGTGTATTTTCTACTCGTATATATTTAACACTGAACGATAAATACATTATAGCATAATATCTTTAAATTGTCAACAACTTTTTTCACTCTCACGGAAACGTTTTTTACGCAGTTTCAACAATGCAAAATCGTTTTGCCGAGAAACGGTCTGTTTTCTGAAAAGTTACCATAGAAACTTATACTTCACTTGATACTCTTCCAATAGTGCTAGAGTCTTACTATTAAAGCTGGTCTTCGGTTTGGATTTAGGCGTGAAACGCTGTTTTTTATCCATGATATGCACCTCTATGGATGTGTTTCCGTGTTGAGCATCCAGCTTGGCACAGAGTTCTGCGGTCTTGTTGAGTTCTCCTGAATCGATATCCAAAACTAATCTATTAAAGTGTGCATTCAAATAGAAACATGGATTTCCAATAAACTTATCTATAGGAATCATATCATTCACAAAGATTGAAATCCTATCTTGTCTTGTGGAGACCTTGCCCCTTATGAACACTATCGAATCCTTAGTGCAAAACGATTTGAAACTCTCATAAAGGCTAGACATCACCACGCAATTTATGGATTGCAATACATCTTCAACGACCAAAAAAGCCGTGGAGTTCCTATTTAACTTAACGTTCGTGATTTGACATATCAACACGATGGCACAGTTATCTAAGTTTTTGCCCTCTAGTACGGCATCATTTATGGATGTGACCGTGTTTAAGCCTAAAATTTCCGTGTACTTGGAATAGTCTTTTAGAGGGTGTCCGCTGATGTACGTTCCAGTAACTTCATACTCCATTGAGAGAAGTTCCGCTGTAGGATACTCTTCCATCGGCGTGATGTTTACATCTTTATTAGCTACCATGGACATCTCCCCGAAGAGGTCAAGTTGACCTTCAACATCAAAAGTGTTGACACGCTCCTGATAGAATGTAACCAACTTATCCAAATTGGATAACATCTCATGACGATTGTAACCCAAACCATCAAAAGCCCCCGCCTTGATTAGACTCTCTATAGCTCTCCTGTTGACTATGGTAGTATCGTTACGTTTACAAAAATCCTTGATAGATGTGTACTTTCCATTCAGTTCACGTTCTTTAACGATACTGTCTATCATACCTTTACCGATATTTTTTATAGCCAACAGTCCAAAACGTATTTGATTATCGGAAACGGTGAAACCGTCGTAACTCTCATTGATGTGTGGACTTAGAACCTTAACGCCGTTGCTTTCACACTCTGTGATGTATTCCATCAATTTGGCGGTGTTAGTTAGTACGCTACTCATCAACGATGCCATGTACTCTGTGAAGTAGTGGCAACGTAGGTATGCCGTCTGATAGGCTATATGTGCATAACAAGTCGCATGGGATTTATTAAACGCATACGATGAAAAGCTCACCATCTCATCAAAGATACTGTTTGCGACCTCACTTGAAATGTTATGGTTTCCACAACCTTGCACGAAACTTTCCCTCTCTTGGAGCATGACTTCATGTTTTTTCTTACTCATAGCACGTCTAACTATGTCAGCTCGTGCGTAGGAATAGTCAGCCAAACTTCGGAAGATTTCCATAACCTGTTCTTGATACACTATGCAACCATAGGTCACTTCAAGGATGCTTTTCAGCTGTGGAGTTTTGTAAGTAATCCTTTCAGGATGGTGACGGTTTTCTATATACTTTGGAATGCTATCCATTGGTCCCGGACGGTATAATGATAATACTGCTATCAAATCTTCAATGTTTCGAGGGATTAACCTTTTCAAAACGTTCGTGATACCTGTACTTTCAAATTGAAATACTCCTAAAGTCTTTCCCTTAGCCAACATAGAATAGACCTCTTGGTCATCTATTGGGATGTTTTCGATATTAAAGTTTGGCTCTCTCTGTTTGATGTAGTTTTCACAATACCTTATGACGGTCAAGTTTCTTAACCCTAAGAAGTCCATCTTTAGTAAGCCAAGACGTTCAAGATTTTCCATAGTGTACTGTGTGACTAAAGCACCATCGTTGCTTTTGATAGGTACTAAATCACTGACTGGCAACGCTGAAATTATCACACCAGCGGCGTGTGTAGAAGTATTTCTAGGCATACCCTCCACACGTATAGCCATGTTGACAAGATTTCTAATATCTGTGGTGGTATCGTAAGCCTTTTTGAAATCTTGATTCTCTTTAAGAGCCTCCTCTATGGTTACGTTTATTTTGGATGGGATATATCCAGCCACCGTACTACATAGACTATAAGGCAAACCCATGACCCTACCCACATCACGAATAGACGCTTTAGCACCTAACGTTCCAAAGGTGACTATCTGTGCTACCCTATCCGAGCCGTACTTTTGAGTTACATAATCTATGACTTTCTGTCTGCCCTCTATACAAAAATCTATATCGAAGTCCGGCATACTGACACGTTCAGGATTTAAAAACCTCTCAAAGAGTAGGTTATACTTGATAGGGTCTACCCCTGTGATACCTATACAGTATGCACAGATACTTCCCGCACCTGAACCACGTCCAACTCCCACTGGGATGTTCTGCTCTTTAGCATAATGGACATAATCCCATACGATTAGAAAATAGTCTACATATCCCATAGAGGTGATAACTTTAATTTCATAGTCTATACGTTTTAAAACTTCCTCACTTGGATGTTCACCATAACGTGTATACATCCCTGAATAGCACATATCATGGAAGTATTTCACATTGTCAGATACACCGACCTTTTCAAACTTAGGAAGTTTTAAAACTCCGAACTCAAAAGTAACGTTGCACCTGTCGGCTATACGTTGAGTATTTTCTAAAGCCTGTGGGAAGTTTCTAAACAAGGTGTACATTTCGTCGTAGCTTTTGATGTAGAACTCATCCGTTTGAAACTTTAGTCTATCAGTATCTTTTAACATACTCTGTGTTTGGATACACATCAAAACGTCTTGCACCACTGAATCGGACTTTTTAACATAGTGAGCATCATTGGTGGCTACTAATGGGATACCAGTCTCTTCACTGAGTTTCACCAAACTAGGCAACACATGAAGTTCACCCTCCAAGCCATGATTTTGTACCTCAATGTAGTAGTTACCATCCCCAAAGATTTCCCTCATTCTTAGAGCGGTAGCTTTCGCCCCTTGATAGTCACCAGCTAAGACTCTTCTAGCGACCTCCCCGACTACACATCCTGACAGACACACCAACCCTTTAGAATACTTTTCTAAGAGTTCATAGTCAACTCTAGGTTTGCTGTAGAAACCATCTAGATAGGCTTCCGAAACCATCTTAACTAGGTTGTGATAACCCTCATTATTTTCGCATAGTAGTATAAGGTGGTAAGGCTTATTATCCAAATGATACTCTCTATCATGACGAGTTCTAGGTGCAACGTAGACCTCACATCCGATTATAGGCTTAACACCTTGCTTGTTGCATTCCGTATAGAAATCTATAGCGGAGTACATATTGCCGTGGTCTGTGACTGCTACGGCGTTCTGTCCCAACGCCTTAACGTGAGATACTAACTCTTTCAACCTACAAGCACCGTCAAGGAGACTATACTCGCTATGGACGTGTAAGTGTACAAAACTATTCAAAACCTCATCCCCTTTAAAATTACGTATCTATAAGAATTTAAAACCTCCGAACTGACGTTAATCTAAGTATGTGCCATCACGGAGTTGTTGTGCTATGTTAGAAATCTTCTG
>CAZWRW010000069.1:4708-7674 GCA_964636465.1 uncultured Ruminococcus sp.
GTTAATCTAAGTATGTGCCATCACGGAGTTGTTGTGCTATGTTAGAAATCTTCTGTAACCTACGACTTAACCCCGAACGTCCAATAGGATTCTCAAACTGTTCTGCAAGTTCTTTCAAAGACATATCAGGATTTTCAAACCTAACGTAAGCGGTCTCGACCAAACTTTCAGGGAGGTTGTCTATCCCAATAGTGTTGTCTATATACTCGATATCTTCAAACTGTTTCTTACCCGAAAAGTATATCTTGTTAGAGTTAGCCTTTTCACAGTTGCTACGTCTGTTCAAACGGTTCTGTACGTCCTTGAAAATTTTAACGTTCATAACCTCCAATGTGGAGTTTTCCGCCCCCATGAGTGTTAAAATATCCTCGATGTTTTCACTGCCCTTGGTGTAGACTATGTAGAAGTTTCTACGTTTGGAAAGTTTAAAGTGTAGCTCCAAACTGTTCAACACGGTCAAGAGGTCTTGAGCTAAAAGTTCTTGGGAGATTGAAAACTCTAAGTGATACTCCTTGCTCGGTGTGATGACACTACCACAAGTCAAAAAAGCTCCTGAAATGAAACTCATAGTGTTATTGTTATCTACCTTAGTTAAGTCTATTTCACGGATGGAATTTATGTTAAACTCTCTAGCGATGGTTTCAACATCATTTTGAGGAATCTCAAAGTAGTACGCCGTGGAATCCCCTTTAACTGATTTTTCATAAGAGGTCACCTCTATGTCGTTCCCAAAGATATCACGTACTAACTTTATAAAAGTATCGGCGATAGACTTAACTTCTGTTCTAAAAGCGACGTTTCCGCCATTGGCAAACCTATGTGAGAACAACAACATTCCATGTAGACAAGCATATTTCTTATCGTAGTCGGTCAACTTCTTACAGAGTTCACTCTTGATACTTATCGAAAAATTTTCCTCCATGTGGCGGTAACACCTACTTTCTAAAAATACTAAAAATACGCCAATTCGTTTGACTTTGTTAAATTGAGGAACGACGAAACGCCGTTCCTACAAAAAAATATATATCTACTATTTTTCAATATCACGATGTGTTGTGATAACTTTCATTCCTTTTTCCGTAAGGTGTTTTGAGAGCAACTCCGTAAAGGTCGCCGAACGATGTTTACCACCAGTACAGCCGAATCCTATGATTAGTTGGCTCTTACCTTCCTGAATGTACAAAGGTATTAAAAAGTCTATTAAGTCGGTAATCTTTGCGAACAACTGTCTAGACTGTTCAAAACTCATGACGTAGTTCTGTACACAGTCTTCTTGTCCAGTATGTTCTTTCAAATCTGGGATATAATAAGGGTTAGGTAAACATCTAACGTCGAAGATTAGGTCAGCCTCAGCAGTTGAGCCGTACTTAAATCCAAAAGACATCACCTTTACTAGCATACTGTCGGATTTTTTTTCTAAAAAGATTTTAACTATCTGTTGTTTAAGTTGTGCATTGGAAAGGTATGAAGTATCTAAGTAATAGTCAGACATCTCACGGAGGTCGTTTAACTGTTCACGCTCGTATGCGACGGCTTTACTCAAACATGAGTTGAACTGTAAATCCAATGGATGTTTACGTCTAGTCTCCTTGTAACGCTTGATTATCACTTCATTAGTGGCTTCAAGGTAGAGAATCTTCACGTTGATGTGCATCTCTTTGAGTTCCTTGCAACTCTTGACGATTTCGTCAAACATCTCCCCTGCACGGATATCCACCGCTATGGCAACTTTGGAATACTTATCCTCCGCATCTAGACAAATTTCACCGAACTTGGTAATTAACTTTGGGGGCATATTGTCTATACAATAGAAACCTATATCTTCAAGGACGTTCATTGCATAAGATTTACCTGCTCCTGAAAGTCCAGTAACCACTATAAACTGCATACTTATACCACCTTTCTATCAACCTAAGATTTTTGGCTCTAACTCTAAAGTATAGCCAGTCTTATCCTTAACTATTTGGATAACTTTATCTGTCAACGCCACGATGTCACTATAGGTAGCGTTACCTCTATTTATGACGAAACCGCAGTGTTTCTCACTAACCTGAGCGTCTCCTACAGAGAGTCCTCTTAAACCGCACTCATCTATCAATTTGGAGGCGTAGTTTCCTACAGGTCGTTTGAACGTACTACCCGCACTAGGATATTCTAAAGGTTGTTTAGTAACTCTAGCTTCCATGAGCCTATCCATTTCGGATTTTATAACGTTACTATCCCCATGTTTTAGTTCTACGGTCACGGAAGTTATTATAGTGTTGTCCCATTCAGAGAATATACTGTGCCTATATGAAAGTTCCATCTCACTAGCGGAAATGTTCTTGAGTATGCCATCTTCTGTGACGTATTCAGCACTTGATACTACATCGACCATTTCGCCACCATAAGCACCAGCGTTCATGTATAACGCTCCCCCGACACTACCTGGAATACCATATGCAAACTCTAAACCAGTTAGAGAATGTTCCAAAGCTGTCATGCAAAGGCTCTTCAAAGATGCCCCTGAATATGCCCTAATCGTATTAGGTGACAACTTCTCAACGTTTGAAAACTCTTTACCTAAGTGGATAACCACGCCATCAAAACCGCTGTCTTTCGCAATGATGTTGCTACCATTACCTATGACTGTAGACTTAACTTGGCACTCTCTACACAACTGGATTAGCTTACAAAGTAACTCTACACAGTTTACTTCTACAAAGATTTTGCAGTTGCCACCAACTTTAAAAGTTATATGGTTTTTCAAAGGCTCATCCAATAGATACTTACATTGATAAGTATCGCAAAGGTTTATGATTTTATCAATATACGGCATAAGTAAAAAATCAATCCAATCTAAAATATTCTATTAACGTAATTCCATGTTGTCACATGGCGGAACGATGTGGGCATCGTTCCGAACACATAAATTTTAATTTTTTTAAACCATCCATCACACGGAATGATGCCCACACCATCCCGAA
>CAZWRW010000070.1:0-1416 GCA_964636465.1 uncultured Ruminococcus sp.
CTTGATTCTGCGGAACGCCGTGGGCGGCGTTCCGTACAATGGACAATAAAATTTTCTACAAATCGTACATCCACGTGAATTTGTGTGTACGGAACGACGCCCACGTCGTTCCGCAAATTTGCCGTAGGCAAATCGTTTGATAAAATTAATCAAGCTCCGCTTGATTCTAAGGAACGGTCACAGCCCGTTCCCTACATGTGATTTTCAAATCTCACAGATATGTGTGTTCGTCTAACGTCGTTCCGCAGAGTTAATATTAATATAAAATCTTTAAGGAGGAAATTTCATGAACCAAGTAATTGAGAATATGCTAACACGTAGGAGTGTTAGAAACTTTAAATCCGAGATGGTGCCAAAGGAAACTATAGATGAGATTATCAAGGCAGGTACTTACGCCCCTACTGGTAGAGGTCTACAATCTCCGATAATAATCGCAGTTACCAACAAGGAAGTTAGAGACAAGCTATCTAAAGTGAACGCTCAAATCATGGGCAAATCCGAGGATTTTGACCCATTCTACAATGCACCTGTAGTGTTGGTCGTTTTAGCTGATAAGTCCAAGCCTACTCATGTTTACGATGGCTCTCTAGTTATGGAAAACTTGATGTTATCCGCACACAGTTTGGGCGTGGATAGCTGTTGGATTCATCGTGCTAAAGAGACTTTTGAAACTGACTTCGGTAAGGAACTCCTAAAGAGTTTGGGTATCACTGGAGAGTACGAGGGTATCGGAAACTGTGTACTAGGATATGCAAACGTTCCTACTACTGATGCTCAGCCAAGAAAAGAAAACTACGTCTACTATGTGGATTAGGTGCATTCCATGGTAATAGATTCTATAACCAAGTACAAGGGTAAAACCTACGAAATCACACTTGACACTGGCGAAAAGGTCTACATAAACGGTGAGATAGTCATTCAGTATGGGTTGTCGTCAAATATGGAGATTTCCTCCGAACGTTTGGAGGAAGTCATCCATGCGGACACCTTTAGAAAAGCTCGTGAACGTGCGTTGTATCTGTTAGACTACAGGGACTATTCATATGTGCAACTCTATGAAAAGTTAGAACCCAACTATCCACAAGAAGTATGTTTAGAAGTGTTATCTAAGTTGGTGGAGTTGGGTATTCTCAACGATAACAGGTACGCCAAAAACCTTGCTGAACGCTTGATTTTAGGTAAAAAGTACGGCTCATATAGGGCGATTAGAGAACTAAAACTCAAGGGCATAGACGATGACCTCGCTGAAGAGGTGGTATCTACTTATGAAGATACTGAACTTGAACGTCTTGAAGAGTTGGTAAGGTCTAAGTATGCACGTTATCTCAATGATGATAAGGGTATCAATAAAGTTAAGAACGCCCTCGTGCGTTTGGGATACTCTTATGATTCTATCAATCAGGTTTTGGATTAACA
>CAZWRW010000070.1:1516-7623 GCA_964636465.1 uncultured Ruminococcus sp.
ATCAAATTGCGGAACGTTGGAGGTGAACGGTAGTTGTTAAAGTGTATATGTGTAGGTCTGGGCGGTTTCGTAGGCTCGATACTGCGTTACCTTGTGGGATTGCTACCCATAAAGTTAGACAACGGATTTCCTATTAAGACGTTAATAATCAACGTGGTGGGGGCGTTCGTGATAGGCTTAATCAGTGCGATGGTTACCAAAGGTAAACCTCTAGATAGCAACTTAGTATTGGCGTTAAAGGTCGGGTTGTGTGGAGGTTTCACGACGTTTTCAACGTTCGCCTACGAAACTACAGACCTACTTCAAAGTGGAAATGTTTTCATTGCCTTGGGATACGTCTGTACTAGTGTAATCTTGGGCGTGTTGGCGGTGTACTTATCACAGATAATAATACATTAGCGAAACTTGATTGATTTTAAGGTCAAACTATGAGAAAAAATAAGATAAAGAACGCTCAAATAAGACGTTCGATAAACAAAGTTAAAAAAGACGTAACTAGCACGTTCAAGGCTATAGAGAAACATAAGAACTCTATAAGGAGTGAAATCCCATTTTTGATACTGTTGGTACTTTGGAACGTCTTAATGCTGTCGGCAACGTATAAGGATTTGAACTTTAACTATTGGATAGATAAGACTATCACATACCAAAGTTACTACTACGTTCCTAGAACCTACAGTGTTAAGGGAGCATCAAGAAGTGCCTACTACGTAATAGTAGATACCAATAACCAAGAGTATCGAATACCGTGGGATGACGAGTTTGACATCGAAACGTTTAACAACGACGTTCAAGTCGGGGATGCTATAAATATAACGTACTATCGCTGGATAGTCGGAAAGGTTATAGTTAGTATCTCTACCGATAACGTTACCTATCGTAGTTTGGAAGACGCTAAGGACGTTGCACGTGCAAATGCCAAGGTTGACATCATACTATCGTTAGTTAGTGTTCCGTTTTTGATTCTATGTATAGTCCTCATAGTTGGACACCTCAAAGAGATTAAAGTTTTAAGGGTAAAGCTCATAGAATACCAATCTAAGTATGATGAGTACGTGCAGAACATCACATGAAATCATATATCTGTGAGGTTTGAAAAATCCCATGTAGGGAACGGGCTGTGACCGTTCCGCAGAATCAAGCGGAGCTTGATTGATTTTTATGCACAACGCATAAATGATTTGCGTTCCGCAGAATCAAGCGGAGCTTGATTGATTAAATTATCGGATATTAGATAAATATTAGAATTAAAGAAAGGATTTTTTTATGGCAATTAAAGTATGTATGGTATCACTAGGGTGTAGCAAGAACCTAGTCGATAGCGAAAGAATGTTAGACAAGATTAGAAAGCACGGCTATCAATTGGTGGTAGAGTACGGCGAAAGTGATGTGACAGTAGTCAACACTTGTGGATTTATACAATCCGCTAAGGAGGAGGCTATCGAGACCATTTTGGAGATAGCTAAGCTAAAACAGGAGGGTACTATCAAGAAGATTATCGTCACTGGATGTTTAGTTGAACGTTACAAGGAAGAACTTGCTCAAGAGTTTCCAGAGGTTGATGCCGTTTTGGGTATCGGAAACCAAGAGGACATCATTGATGTGATAGACAAGGTGTTACATGGTCAACATATAGTAAACTTCGATGATAAGTATAGACTACATCTCACAGGTGATAGAATCATTAGTACGTTGCCATTTTTCGCATACCTAAAGATTGCAGAGGGTTGCTCTAACAGATGTTCATACTGTGCCATTCCAGCCATCCGTGGAGATTACAGAAGTGTACCTATGGAAGACATTCTCAAGGAAGCTAACTGGTTGGCTGATAACGGTGTAACTGAACTTATCGTAATAGCTCAAGATACCACACGTTACGGCTATGACCTCTATAAAGAGTATCGCCTACCACAACTACTAAAAGAACTCTGTAAGATTGAGAATATCAAGTGGGTTAGGGTATTGTACTGCTATCCTGAGATGGTCACCGACGAACTTTTGAACGTCATCGCTACAGAAGACAAGATAGTCAAGTACATGGACATTCCAATACAACACTGTAATGAGACAGTCTTAAAGAATATGCGTCGTGGTGGTAACGCTCAAAAGTTACGTGAGCTTTTCAAGCATATTAGAGAGGTTATCCCAAACGTTACGATAAGAACCACACTAATCACAGGTTTCCCACAGGAGACCGAAGAACAGTTCACTGAATTGGCTGAGTTCGTCAAAGAGATACACTTCGATAGGTTGGGATGTTTCCCATACTCCCAAGAGGAGGGTACTCCAGCCGGTGAGATGGACGGTCAACTTGATGAGGAAACCAAGAGCCATCGTGCGGAAATCATCATGGAACAACAGATGCTATTCGCTGAGGAGAACAACGAAAAGAAACTCGGTACTGTAACCGATGTAGTAGTCGAGGGCTTCGACAAGTGGGCAGAGTGCTATTTCGGTAGAACTTCCGCTGATGCTCCTGACATAGATGGCAAAATATTCTTCTCCAGTGATGAAAAACTATCCGTTGGACAGTACGTAAAGGTACAAATCAACGATGTGATAGACTATGACCTATGTGGGACGGTGATATCTTAATGAAGTTAAATCTACCTAATAAACTAACTCTTTTGAGAGTTGTTATGGTGCCATTTTTTGTGTGGGCGTTCCTAGAGGGTTGGTATGTGGTCGCTTTAGTGATATTCGCTTTAGCCTCCATCACGGACTTTTTAGACGGCTACATCGCTAGAAAGAACCATCTAATCACGAACTTTGGAAAGTTCTTAGACCCATTAGCTGACAAGGTTTTAGTAGTCGCTGGTTTAGTATGTTTCATAGATGTAGGATTAATCAGTAGTGTACCAGTAATCATAATACTAGCCCGTGAGTTCATGGTATCAGCACTAAGGCTAATCGCCGTAGGTGAGGGCGTAGTAATTCCTGCGGGTATGTCGGGAAAACTTAAGACAGCATTCACCATGGTTTCGATAATATACATTTTGGTGTATTGTATAGTCGGTTGGTCTAGCGGAGTGCCTTACGTGATAATGCAAGTTCTCGTATGGATTTCCGTAGCTTTAACGGTGTATTCAGGTTGTGAATATCTCAAAGGTTGTTGGAAGTTTATCAAAGAGGAATAATCAAAAACTAAACGGAACGATATGGACATCGTTCCGTTTTTTGTTGTATTCATACCAATTCGATAATTCAATTTGCCTTCCGTAATTTTGCAAAGCAAAATTCAATTATAATTATTCCAGACCGTTCATCATGGAAGTTATGAGATTGTCGTTTTGCCATAGGTTAGATGCTCTGTTCAAAAGTCCGAAATCCCCATTGTTATCCCACACAAAACAAGTGATACCGTAGTTCTTAGCCGATTGAATATAGTAGTTAAAATAGTTAGCTCGAACGTCGTCGTTGTCCTTATCGACTGCCCCGAACTCTCCTATGATAACTGGAATACCTTTACTAATAAAAGTTTCATTTAGTAGTTTGAAACCCTCATCAAGATTAGCCTTGTCTTCGTCAGTACCCCAAGTGTTGACATCGCTCTCATTACCGGCAAAGTCGTAAGGGGAGTAGTAGTGGATAGAAACTATAACTCTGTCATCATTAGGGACTACCAAACTTTTTACAGAAGTCTCATCTATGGAGGCGGAATGTGTAGTGACTATCAAAGTTCTGTACTGATTGTTACCACCTGATTTTCTCACAGTATCCACGAAATTCTGTTCTAACTGATTGATTACGTCACGTTCTTCAGCAGTACCACAAGTCCATTCGTCAGTACCCCCGATGATACGAGGTTCATTCAATCCCTCAAACAGTAGATGGTAGTCATAATCTTTGAACTCTTCAGCGACCGTTGACCATATGGCAGTTAGACGTTCAGCGACTTCAGGTTGGTCTGCATATGTAGGATTCAACCAAGTGTAGTCATCATGGTGTACGTTGATGATAGCATACATACCATCCTCGATTACATAGTCCACGACCTCTTTAACTCTAGCTAACCATTGAGCATCAATTTGATTGTTTTCGTCAATGTGGTTTGTCCAAGATACAGGTATCCTAACGGCGTTGAAACCACTAGCTTTGACTTTGTCAATCATATCTTTAGTAGTGGTAGGGTTGCCCCAATAGGTTTCAGCACTGCCAGTAATCTTGCTGTCGTCGGAGTCGTAACAGTCTAGGGAGTTGCCCAAATTCCAACCGATTTTCATATCTTCTACTATTTCAGCCGAAGTGATACTCAACATATCTGCGGAAACTTGAGAACTATCCTGTGCATTAGCGGTGGTGTTTTCGTCCTCGGATGTGGTTGTAGTAGTGGTATCAGTTGTGGTTACAGAACCCTCAACGTAAGCGGATTTTACTTCCACGCTATCCACCGTGATGGAACTGGATTCACCCCACCAAAAACCTATAGTCAACTTTGCGGAGTTATCCACATTAGAGTATACATCCTCTGGAATTAACCACGTTAGAGTTTCACTGCTACTACTGGATAGTTTCACTAAACTTTGACTTTCGTAGTACTCATCGCCTTGTGTGATACCCATGCCCATGACTAATTTTCCTAAGTTACCACTATTAGAAACTTTTACAGTAATCAATCTAGGAGAGTTACCCTCGGAGGTTAGCTCACTCAATGGAATTTCAAGTTTGTTGTCACCATCGTAAGTTAGGACGTTTCCACACTCTTTAGACTTTGTCTCATCACATGGGATTTCAGTGGTGTATTCATAGGAGCATAACACCTCATCTAAACGAAGTTGTTGAGTATCACTCCACCAGTAGCCTACCTGTACATTTCCGGAGGTGTCTACATAGTCTTGAATTTCACTAGGTACATCCCAATCGAGTTCTAAGTAAGTACCGTCAGCGGTAGCGGAAAAGTCATCGGATTGATACCAACTATCGTTAGTAGCGGATGGGCAATCCTCGGATACCGAAATGCCACAACCGCCTTTATACGTACCTATATTACTACCACTATCTGAGTAGTATACAAACTTGAAACTCTTAACTTTAGCACCATCAGGAACTAAATCCTTTAGTGAAAACTTCTTGTTCTTGTTAGTGTCATAGTCCATAGTTTCGTCAACGTTAGAAATCTGTCCACATAGGCTGTAGGTTATGGTCTCCACTGGACTTTCATGCTTTGGAGCTTCCGTAGTGACTTCTGTAGTAGCCTCTGTAGTGGTTTGAGTTTCCACTTCTGTAGTAGTGCCCTTAGTGGCTATGGTAACATCTTTTAGGCTACCGCCGTCACTGGAAGTGTTGTCGTCAGTCTTGCCACAAGCCGTAATAGTGGCACACATCGCCAACGCCAACGTTAAAGCGATTATCTTCTTATACATATTAAAAACACCTCAAAATACTTTAATGTCTGTGAATTGGCACAGGTGTATGGAACGCCGTGGGTATCGTTCCCTACAAAAATACACATGAAATTAACTCAACGTGAATTCGACAAACCAATTTTGCGTTGCAAAATTGAGGAACGGTCACAGCCCGTTCCCTACAAAAAATACACATGAAATTAACTATATAATTAACTCAATACATTCTGCTTTTGATTGCCCTCTGTGCTTTGGTGACTATAGCCCTGTCGTTGTCATAGGCGAGGATGCGTTTTGCATAGTCTACGTCTACCCACCTAATTTCTGAAATTTCCCCTACCCGTGGAACTAGTGAAAGACTTTTCGCCCTAGCTAAGAAGTATACCACTACTTTGTAAGTACCTCTCTTTGGGGAGTAGGTAACAGTCTCTCGAAATGTGGTATCTAAAGCGACTTCTACGCTAGTCTCTTCCATAATCTCACGGATAGCCGTCTGTGTCTCGGACTCTCCATACTCCATGTGTCCTTTTGGAAAAGACCAATGTCCACTGTTTACGTGCTTAATCAGCAGTATTTGGACGTTCCCATGATACTTTCTGTATACTATCGCTCCACAAGATTTTTCGTACTTCATAACTCCATCGACTATTCTCCAATCAAAACTTATGTATGCAGGTAGCACCGCATACGTCACGTACCACAATAATTATATAATAACTTCTTTAATATGTCAACGTCCAACTAAGAATTTTTATGCTTTAT
>CAZWRW010000071.1:0-7622 GCA_964636465.1 uncultured Ruminococcus sp.
TCGCAAAGATGCAAAGCTTACCTATTAAGTACTTCGATACCCACACCCACGGCGATTTGATGAGCCGTTACACTAATGATACTGACACACTCCGTCAAATGATTTCACAGAGTATCACACAGATTATTAACTCTGTAATATCTATAATTACGGTGTTTATAGCTATGGTCAAGATTAGTATACACTTGACTATTATCGTGTTGGTGTCACTAGTGGTTATGTTGATAGTATCAAAAACTATCGCAGGTAAGAGCGGAAAGTTCTTCATGAGACAGCAAAAGTCTCTCGGTGAAACTAACGGTTACATCGAAGAGATGATTAATGGACAGAAAGTCATCAAGGTATTCTGCCACGAAGAAGAGACTATCAAAAAGTTTAACGAACTCAACGACGAACTATGTTATTCATCCACACAGGCGAACAGGTTCGCAAACATCTTGATGCCTATCATGGGCAACTTGGGCAACTTACAGTATGTATTGATAGCTTTTATCGGTGGAGCTATGGCAATCAACGGAGTGGGTTCAGTAACTTTGGGAGCTATCGCAAGTTTCCTACAGTTATCCAAATCGTTCACCCAACCGATAAGCCAAGTGGCTCAACAGTTGAACTCCATAGTTATGGCACTCGCTGGTGCTAGTAGAATCTTTGAACTTATGGACGAACAACCTGAACAAGACAACGGTTATGTAACTCTAGTAAACGCTAAGATGGAAAATGGTCAAATCGTTGAAACTGACCATCACACCGGTATGTGGGCTTGGAAACATCCACATCAAGATGGCACTGTTACGTACACTCAACTACGTGGTGATGTCCAAATGTTCGATGTGGACTTCGGTTACAATGAAGACAAGATAGTTCTACACAACATTTCATTAAACGCTCACGAGGGCGAAAAGGTAGCGTTCGTAGGTTCAACTGGTGCGGGTAAGACTACTATTACTAACCTAATCAATCGTTTCTATGATATCGCTGACGGTAAGATACGTTATGATGGTATAAACATCAACAAGATTAAGAAATCCGATTTAAGGCGTTCGTTGGGTACGGTTCTCCAAGATGTAAACCTATTCACTGGCACAGTTATGGAAAACATCCGCTACGGAAAACTTGACGCTACTGACGAAGAGGTTATTTCAGCATCAAAACGTGCGAATGCTCACGATTTCATAATGATGTTGCCTAACGGCTACGATACAGTCCTAACTGGTGACGGCTCTGGACTCTCACAAGGTCAAAAACAGTTGATTTCTATAGCAAGAGCCTGTGTAGCTGACCCTCCTGTTATGATACTTGATGAGGCTACATCCTCTATCGATACTAGAACAGAGGCTATCGTACAAAAGGGCATGGACAATCTAATGCAAGGCAGAACGGTCTTCGTAATAGCACACAGACTATCTACGGTTAAGAACTCTAACGTAATCATGGTACTTGAACTCGGTAGGATTATCGAGAGTGGTTCACACGAAAAGTTAATCGCTGAACACGGAAAGTATTATCAACTATACACCGGTGCTTTTGAATTAGAATAGTTTGTATCGTGTACAAAAAAATTCGGGACGTAAATCGTCCCGATTTTTTTTATTATATTTATTTATAGAACACATGGTGATAAGTTTTTCCGTTAGTTTCATACGTAGCATCGTAAGTTTTAGTGAGGGTATCATCAAACCATGAAAGGGTTTCTTCGTCCAAGATGTCGGGGTTACAGTAGTATACCGCCCCGTCTAGATTTTTCATAGTCTGTTCGGCGTTGCCTGTGAACACGTTATACACGGCTTGATACGTCACAGTGTTGATGGTTATGCCACTATCATAGTACTTTAAATCATCGAACTGGTTGGGTTGTGAAAGCACTTCATAGACGGTATCGGGAAAATCTTGAGAGTTTAATCGGTTGTAGACTATCCCTGCGACAAGCTCCGACCAATGGATTTCTGCACCGGCGGTTTCGCCTTGCACCAGTGAACACACCATGATATACTCATCATAGGTTAAGCCTAACCCCACCTGATGATACTGTTGATAACTCTCCTTAGGTGATGGTGTTTCTTCTATTTCAATTTGAGTAGTAGCTTGTGTCTCGGTGCTACTGCTACCGCTTGGAAGTATCAAAATCCAAAGGATAACAAAGGCACATATTGCTGTCAGAAAAGTTCGTCGTCGATTAAGTCTCATGGATTCACCTACCTTTTTTGCTTTGCAAAATAGCGAAATGTCGCACACGACGTTCCGCTATGCGACTGACACATATTTAAGTTTTAAGTTTCAAAATATAATCAATCCGTGGATACAAAACGCACTATTAAATGGTTCGGAAGACACACTATTGGCAAGTTCTCGGATTTCAATACACCTGTGTTCATGCAAGTATGGTCTTTGCAATCCGCACTGGAGATGTAAACCTCACCATTATGTACAGTAACCACGTTATGTGAGCCGTTATACTCTATGTCAAAGTCTTGGTCTTCAGCGGTGGCAAGGTCGATAGTGTACAACACTGTGCCATCCTGCACGATTTCAACCAATTGGCTATCCGTGGGGGTTAAAGCCACCACTGTGCCAACTATCGATGATACGAAAATCAACCCCACTATGAACATGATAACTTTAAGTTTCTTCCCCATACGTTCCCCTTGCTGTATGTTATATTTAAGCCAAATCTGCGGAACGTCTTGGACGACGTTCCTTATACAGAATTGACGTTACATCTTATACCCTGTTTACGCTTATGACTCCATTAACTTTTTTTAGCTTATCGAAAAGCGTGTTAAGCTGTTCAAGACTAGCTATGAAGATACTAGCTCTAAAGATGGCATTCTTGTTCTTTAGCATACCAGAACTTGAATGCTTAATCATAATACGAGATTGCATCATAATGGAAGTGATGTCGTATACTAAGCCTATCCTATCCGTAGCAATGATTTCTATGTTTGCTTGGAAATATTCGGATTTACTTTCCACCCAATTTGCCTCTATCCAACGACCCATATCCACGCCCTTTTTAAGAGCTGATTTATAGTTTGGACACGTCACTTTATGGATGGATACTCCTTTACCTCTCGTGATAAAACCTACTATTTTATCGTAAGGCATTGGACTACAACACTGGGAAATCTTAATTTCACAATCGTCAAGACCATTTTTGAATACTATACCATGCGACTTGTTACTATTGGATTTCTTAGAAGTCTGTGGAACTTCAACTGGCTTTTCGGATGGTGCATATAGTTTGTCGTATCTAGTCTTTAGACGTGGCATAATCTTTGATAAAATAATACCACCGTATCCAATGGATGCGAAATAATCATCAAGAGTAGCACAACTATAACGCTTTAGGTCGTCCCCTAGGAAATCTACGAGTTTTTCAGCTGGAATACGTATCATGTTACGTGAGAACTCACGTTCTAGCATGGTCTTACCTTGCACGATATTCTCTTCACGCTTTTCCTTTTTAAACCAAGCTTTAATCTTGTTCTTTGCCTCACTAGTGATTGCGAAGTTTAACCATGCACGATTAGGTCCTTTGCTCTTATCCTTGGATGTTATTATTTCTACGATGTCGCCATCCTGTAGTTGATAATCCAATGGAACGATTGAGTTGTTTACCTTTGCTCCTGTAGCTCGATGTCCTACCTGTGTGTGAATCCTATAGGCAAAATCTATTACGGTAGCTCCCTTTGGAAGTGTTACACTCTCAAGCTTTGGTGTCATTACGATAACACTCTCTTCGTGTTGCTCCTTGATGAGTTCTACTATATTTTCTACATCGTTTGAAGTCTTTTGTGCTTCGATTATGTTCCTAAACCAAGCGATTCTCTTATCAAATAGTACATCGTTTTTGGTAACCTTTTCTTTGTACTTCCAGTGTGCGGCGATACCGTATTCAGCATTCTTATGCATCTCCCATGTACGGATTTGTACTTCAAAAGGTACGCCCTCATCACTGATTACCGTAGTGTGCAACGAACGGTACATATTTGACTTCGGGTCTGTGATATAGTCCTTTACTCGACCAACCATAGGTTTAAACATATCGTGGATGATTCCAAATACTAGATAACACTCTTCCTTAGTGTCTACGATAATTCTAACTGCGTACTTGTCATAGATTTGGTTGAACTCTTTAGGTTTATTTGCGTCGTACATCTTCTTGTATAGACTGTATATACTCTTAACCCTACCCGATAAGTTCGCATTCTGTAAAAATTCATATGGATACTTCTTGAACTCTTCACGAATTTGATTTTGAATCCTTTCGATAAACTTTTCTCTACCTACGATATCACAGTTTAAAAGGTCTTCAATCTGCTTGTATCCGAATGGGTCTAAATATTTTAATGATAGTTGTTCAAGTTCAGTCTTGATAGCGTATATTCCTAACTGATTTGCTATAGGTGCAAAGATTTGCATAGTCTCACGAGAAGTTCTGAGTTGTCCATTGAATGACCTATGTTGCAATGTACGCATATTATGAAGTCTATCCGCTAACTTTATGATGATTACCCTAATATCTCTAGCAGTTGCAATTATCATTTTTTGAACGTTTAATGCTACCTGTTCATCTCTATTGTCACCGACGTATTCAGGAAGTTGACTAATCTTCGTGAGAGAATCCACAAGTTCAGCAATTTTGAAACCAAACTCACGTAGGATATCATCTAGAGTTAGGTAGGTATCTTCTACTACGTCGTGTAGCAATCCCACACAGATGGTGTCGGTATCCATACCCAAGTCTAGGAGTATCATACTTACACATAGTGGATGTACTATATAAGGCTCTCCTGACTTCCTAACCTGTCCTTTGTGAGCTTCTTCGGCTACTTTAAGGGCTTTTATAATCCTGCTGGTGTTGTACTGGTTGTATTGATTACTTTCGCCCAACTTATTCAAAAAAGTATTAACATCACAAGTAGTGATAGGCATAATCTTATCGTTATTCATCATATTCAACCCGTTACTGAGATGTCTCCTCTATGTGGGTATACGTTTTAAAGAGAACCATCCAATAACGGTTTACACCTCCTTAATATTAATATTCTTTTTGGAACAGCCAAAGGTTGTTCACAAAGCATGGCAGAACGGTCACAGAACGTTCCGCAGTAGGTAGTAATGTAAATTTAAAATCATTCCTCATTAGAGGTTTCAAACTTCTGTAAGATGGTCGAATCCTGTAAGTTTACCTTGCCTTCCACTGGTATGACTTTGACCACATTGGTGGTTAGGTCATACGATACCAAACCCATCTCGACAAATACATCTATACAGACCCTTAACTTGCCGTAGTTCATGCTGTCGTTATTTATGAGTAAGAACAGTGTCTCAACGTCTATAGGTTGATTCTTAACTATGTATGAGTACACAACTTTCAACTCTTGGAGAGTTGGGTGCAACTTGTCTAGATATGGCTTTGTGAGTTCTTTCCCTGATACAAACTTTTCATAAGTATCTAGAGCGTAGAAGTATTTCATTTGATTTGCACCAGCCAATCTGTAATCCATAGCTATGATTGAAACCTTTTCCCTACCGTTGTAAAAGTTCACGGATAGTTCAACTAAAAAGTCTACTTGTGAGTTTAACTTCAAGTGAACATCCTTTGTGGAAGTCCTAAACTGCACGATATCGAAGTACTTTCCCTGATAGAACACGTTAAACCTAACTGAAGTATCGTTTGCCATAGGCGTTATAGATAATAGTTTAGCGTTCATCATTAGGAAGAGTGGCTCTTGATTACCCTCTCCGAACGGTTCTAACACGGATAGACTCTTAACGTTATCTAAGGTTATATCACTAGGAATTAAAATCTTATCGACACGGTAGTTAGTACGTGGCATCACTGGAAAAGTTTCCGTGTTGTCGGCGTACTCTAGTATTAACCTCTTAAACTCGTCAAGGTTTTCCTTACGTAGTGAGAAACCTCCGGCACCTTGATGTCCTCCGAAACGTTCAAGTACTCTAGCACAGTGCTGTAAACACAAGAATATCGAAAAACTACCCACTCCACGTGCTGAACCTTTATAGTAGTCTTCGCCATCTTTGGCGATTATGAAACATGGTTTATCATACTTTTCACAGAACTTTGAGGCTACTATCCCTATGACACCATGGTGTAAGTTATCCCCAACGAACGTTAACACCCTATCGTTTAGGATTTTAGGGTTTTCAGCTATGATGTTATCTAGTTCTTTAGTGATTTCAACCTCAGTTTCTTTACGTTGGTTGTTAAGTTCAAAGAGTGTCTGTGCAAGTTCTTCAGCACGTTCCTCATCTTCACAAGTTAGGAGTTCTAATGCTATCTTAGGAGAACCAAAACGTCCTGAGGCGTTAATCCTAGGGACTATCTGGAATGCAACCTTAACTGAGTTTATGGTTTCTAAGTCCACGTTAGCGACTTCACAGAGTGCCAACAATCCGACCCTTTCGGTATGCTTTAAGTAGGTCAAACCATCCGATACGAGTTTCCTATTCTCTCCTGAAATTTCTACTATGTCCCCTATGGTTGCGATGGCTACCAAGTCGCCAAACTGTTCTAAGATTGACTCATAGTCTCCATCTTCAAGAGCCATGATTAGTTTGAATACTACTCCTGCACCACACAAGTATTTAAACTTGGATGGACAACTCTTCCTATGAGCATTCACTACAGCCTCAGCCTTTGGTAATGTTTCGCTAGGTTGGTGATGGTCTGTAACGATTAACTTCATGCCTAGTTCATAGATATAGTCAGCTTCTAAGTGTGCAGATATACCGTTATCTACTGTGATGATTAGGTCAGCACCAAGTTCATGAATCTTATCAACAGCCGACTTGTTTAAGCCATAACCCTCTTCACGTTCAGGAATGTAAGTAAATACGTCAGCTCCAATGAGTTCTAAGTAGGTCTGTAACATTGCAGTAGAGGTGATACCGTCACAGTCGTAGTCACCATAGATACATATCTTCTGTTCGGAGTCTACAGCCTTATTGATGACTTCTACAGCTTTGTCCATATCGACCATGACGAATGGGTCTTCAATTTCGCTAGGATTCACGAAGTCTACAGCTTTAGTAGCGGTATCCAATCCCCTTGTGACTAGAACCTCCGCACACAACTTTGATGTAGCCGTCTTTGACATTAAGGTTTGAACTGTATTCTCATCATTCAGCTTAGCAATCCACTTTTTCATAACAAACAACAACCATCTTTCTAAAAATATTTTCTTGATACCCTAATATTATAACATCTATACGGTGAAAATACAACCATACATTAAAAATAAACCTCCAGTGGCGTTTGTGTTACACGATAGTATACTCTAAGTTTTCCCAATGTAGTCTAGTACCCTCGTCTATTTCGTCAGGGAGTAAAGCTCTAGCCACCAAGATTTCATCCAATGAGGCATCGTCCGTTCTTAACAAGATGGCATAGTCACCATCTATACTTTTTACTATATAGTCTTTAGGTTCCATAGAAAAATCCTCCGTAAATTGCATAGAAACATCACCCATACAGAGCAATGTTCCTATTAGTTCGTACTCTTTATTATACTATGATTATAACACTCTAAAATGTATATGTCAACAATTTTTTTAACCTCTCGGGGCAATTTACTTTGAAAATCCCATGTAGGGAACGG
>CAZWRW010000072.1:0-7576 GCA_964636465.1 uncultured Ruminococcus sp.
ATCATTGTGGAAGATGGTATAGATTCAAGTTGTTGAGCATTGCACACGTTACGAAAGGATTGATATTATGGCTATTAAAGTTATAGATGGCAAGAACTTTTACTTAGAGACTGAAAACTCAATGTACCAAATGAAAGTCGATGAGTATGGTATTCTAAAACACATATGGTACGGCGAAAATACCAGCAACGATATGGAGTATCTTCTAGATTACCCTGACGTTGGATTTTCGGGTAACCTCTATGAAGCAGAAAATCGTAGAACGTATTCAACGGATACCCTCCCTTTGGAGTACTCATGCAATGGCACTGGTGACTTTAGAATCTCAGCTATAGCAGTACAACACAGCGATGGCAGTAACGCTTTAGACCTCCGTTTTGAAAGCTACGCCATCAAAGAGGGTAAGTATTCTATACAAGGTATGCCATCCGTTTATGATGAGGGCAACCAAGCACAAACCTTAGAAATCACCTTAAAAGATACCGCAAGTGGTGTCAAAGTGGTGTTAAAGTACGGTGTCTTTAGTAGTTTAGATATCATCACTAGGAGCGTGGTAGTAGTAAACACTGGTGAAGAGACTATCAAATTGACTAAGGCACACAGTATGTGTCTAGACTTCCCTTATGGTGACTTTGAATGGATACACTTCTACGGTAGACACACCATGGAACGTCAGTTTGAAAGGACTCCATTAATACATGGCATACAGGAGAGTTCAAGCAAGAGGGGAACTTCTAGCCACCATCAGAACCCTACTATGATACTCTGTGAAAAAGATTGCTCAGAGACTAACGGTTCATGTGTAGGTGCTATGTTGGTGTACAGCGGAAGTTTTCAAACTAAGGTTGAATATGACCAACAGAATCAAACCCGTATAACTATGGGTATCAGTGATGACAGCTTTGCTTGGAACTTAAAACCTAATGAGGAATTTTACACTCCTGAAGTAGTACTATCCTACAGTGGTAAAGGTCTTGAGAGGTTGACCCATAACTTCCATAGGATAGTTAGACATAACATCTGTAGAGGAAAGTATAAACTAATCGAGAGACCAGTACTTATCAACAACTGGGAGGCTACCTACTTCGATTTCAATGAGGAACAGCTCTATAACATTGCTAAAAAATCCGCTGAACTAGGCGTGGATATGTTCGTAATGGATGACGGTTGGTTCGGTAAGAGAGATAGCGACAATTCAGGCTTAGGCGACTGGTTCGTAAATGAAGACAAGTTGAAAGGTGGTCTAAAGCCACTAGTAGACAAGGTCACAGCTTTAGGCATGAAGTTCGGTATATGGTTTGAACCTGAAATGGTATCCGAAGATAGTGACCTATATAGAACCCATCCAGATTGGGCTATACAGATACCTAATAGGAAACCTAATCGTAGTAGATATCAACTAGTTTTAGATATGACAAGAAATGATGTTAGGGACTATCTTTTTTCTGTCATTTATGATATACTTAATAGTGCAGACATATCATACGTCAAGTGGGACATGAACAGAAGTATCTGTGATTGGTATTCCAACGGTTTAGATAGCAACTCACAAGGTGAGATGGCTCACCGATACGTGCTAGGTCTCTACGACTTACTAGAACGCTTAACTACAGCATTCCCAAACGTACTATTTGAAGGTTGTAGCGGTGGCGGTGGTCGTTTCGATGCGGGTATCCTAGCGTACTGCCCACAGATTTGGTGCAGTGACAACACTGACGCTTTCCTAAGAACTAAGATACAGTATGGTACTTCATACTTCTATCCAACTTCGACGGTAGGTTCTCACGTATCGTGTGTGCCGAACCATCAAAGCGGAAGAGTAACCTCTATGGAGGCTAGAAGTGTCACAGCTATGGCAGGAAGTTTCGGCTATGAGTTAGACCTTAATAAAGTTTCCGATGAGGAAAAAGCTCAGGTTAAGGAAGATATCAAACGCTTTAAGGAGTACGGCTCATTGATACACAATGGCGACTACTATCGTCTAAGTGATACCATGCACGATAACTATTCAGTATGGCAGTACGTCTCCGAAGATAAATCTAAGGTGTTAGTACAGGGCATGGTGTACCAATCTAGAAGTAACACGATAAGGTACAACATCAAGTTACGTGGCTTGGACGAAAATAAAAAGTACAAACTCAGTGGAACAGAAGAAATCTATACCGGCAGGGCGTTGATGTGTGGCGGTATACTCCTACCTAAGGAGTGGGGAGACTACTTCCCGATAGAATTTTACTTTACGGAGGTGTAAAAACGTATGTTACCTTTAGAATGTATAAAAGAGATAAAAAAAGGGTACTACGATACTCAATTAAAAAGTGTGTACGGAACAGAAGAGAGTGTAATCAAAAAACAGAGAGAACGTTATATTCAAGCCATTGAGCAGTTTATGAGGCTATATCCACAACGAAACGACGTTGAAATATTTTCAGCCTCTGGACGTAGCGAGATTGGCGGAAACCATACCGACCATCAACACGGCTGTGTGATAGCTTGTGCGGTCAACTTAGACGTAATATGTGTGGCATCGTTCCACAATGATGGTGTGATAAGGTTGAAGTCCAAAGGTTATGCCAGTGACTTCGTAAACCTTGACGACCTCACCGAACAAGCCAACGAGGTTGGAAAGTCTACTTCCTTAATTAGAGGTATCGTAGCAAAGTTTCATGAGCTAGGCGTTAAAGTAGGCGGTTTCGACGCTTACACCACTTCGGATGTGCTAAGCGGTAGCGGATTATCTTCATCGGCAGCCTTTGAGGTGCTAATAGGTACCATGCTGGATTCCCACTATAATAACAGTCAATTGGGTGCCGTGGAGATAGCCAAAATCGGACAGTATGCAGAAAACCAGTACTTCGGCAAGAAGAGCGGTCTAATGGACCAGATGGTTAGTTCCGTAGGAGGTTTCGTATTCATAGACTTTGAAAGCACTGAAAATCCTAAGATTGAAAAAGTTTCATGTGACTTAGCAGACTTCGGATTACAGTTGTGTATCACAGATACCAAGGGCAGTCACGCTAATCTAACTGATGATTACGTATCCATTCCAAAGGAGATGAAATCTGTAGCACAGCGTTTCGGTAAGGAGTATCTAAGAGAAGTCAACGAAGGAAAGTTCTACAACAAGATTACTCAACTTCGTGGAATATGCTCAGACCGAGCAATACTACGTTCGGCACACTTCTTCCAAGAAAACGAAACTGCTAAACTCGAAAGAGAAGCGTTAATTCAAAAAGACGTGCAAGGTTTCTTAGAGTTAGTTAAGAGGTCAGGTAACTCATCAGCGATGCTGTTACAGAACTTGTACTCATGTGGCAACCCAACGGAACAGGGCATTCCGCTAGGTTTGTACATCAGTGAGAGAGTACTCCAAAATAGGGGTGCCACGAGGGTACATGGTGGTGGTTTTGCAGGAACTATCCAAGCGTTTGTACCAGTGGACTTAGTAGATACTTACGTATCCACCATGGACAACCTTTTCGGAAAGAACAGTTGTTACTGTCTAAATGTTAGACAGGTCGGCGGTATCAGGGTGATATAACTCCATTATTGGGTTAAATATATTATAATATCAAAATCGGAAAAGAAAGAAAGAGAAAACATAACGAAAACGTAGGGAACGCCCATTCGGGCGTTCCACAAACGAAATTTTAAAAAGTCAAATTGGGGACTTTGAACTTAAAGGAGGTTTTTCGATATGCGTATATTAGTATTAGGCGGTGCAGGATATATAGGTTCGCATACGGCATTGGAACTCATAAAGAGCGGAGAAGAAGTCATAGTAGCAGATAACCTTTTGACAGGTTTCCTACCAGCAGTACCACAAGGTGCTAAGTTCTATAAGGGTGACATTCGAGACAGAGACTTTTTAAACAACCTATTCGAGACTGAAAAGGTTGATGCAGTCATCCATTTTTCAGCGAGTTCGCTAGTGGGCGAAAGCGTAGTAGACCCACTAAAATATTACGATAACAACCTATGCGGTACTAAAACACTCTTAGAAGCTATGGTCGCACATGGTATAGATAAGATAGTATTCTCATCCACGGCGGCGGTTTACGGTGAACCTGAAAACGTCCCTATCCTAGAGACCGACAGAACCGAACCTACCAACCCATACGGTGAAACTAAACTATCCATGGAAAAGATGTTCAAATGGGTATCTAAGGCACATGGTTTGAACTACGTATCTTTAAGATACTTCAATGCTTGTGGTGCTGATGAAAGTGGTACTATCGGTGAGGCTCACAACCCTGAAAGTCATTTGATACCTCTAATCTTACAAGTACCAAATGGCAAAAGAAAAGCCATATCAATCTACGGCACAGACTACGACACCCCAGACGGTACTTGTATCCGTGACTACATCCACGTTACAGACCTTGCACAAGCACACATCTTGGCAGTGAAATACCTTGCAAATGGTGGTACTAGTGATATCTTCAACTTAGGTAATGGCATAGGCTATTCTGTTAGAGAGGTTATCGAAACCGCTAGAAAAGTCACTGGACATCCAATACCAGCCGAAGAGACTCCACGTCGTGCGGGTGACCCTGCTAGGTTAGTAGCATCCAGTGAAAAAGCTAAGACTATTTTAGGTTGGAATCCGACACACGCCTCACTAGAAGAGATAATCTCAAGTGCTTGGAATTGGCACAAGAACCATCCTAATGGTTACAACGACTAAAGGCGGTGCGAACTATGGTATATGAATACATCCAAAACCTAATAGAATACTCTATCAACAAGGGGCTTATACACTCCGATGATGAGCTAGTCATTAGAAATCAACTCATGGAGCTTTTAAAGTTGGACAGTTGGGAAACTCCTGAAGTTATTAACGCTGACCGTCCTATAGATGAGTTACTAGAAGACATCATAGGATATGCAATAGAAAACTCCATCATAGAGGATACTACCACTTCAAAAGACCTTTTCGATACCAAGGTTATGGGCATAGTAACGCCACTCCCTCACGATATAAACAACAAGTTTTTCGTAGAGTATGAGCAATCCCCACAGAGGGCAACTGATTGGTACTACCAATACAACAAGGATGTAAACTACGTCCGTTATGGTAGAATCTCAAAAGATTTAAAGTGGAAGTACGTATCTAAGTATGGTATTTTAGACATCACGATAAACCGTTCAAAGCCTGAAAAAGACCCTAGAGATATAGCAAAAGCTAAGACACAACAGTCTGTTAAGTATCCGAAGTGTCAACTATGTGCTGAGAACATGGGGTTTCAAGGTAACTTGAACCATCCTGCTAGACAGAATTTGAGACCTATTCCAGTAGACATATACGGTGACAAGTGGTACTTGCAGTACTCTCCATATGGTTACTACAATGAACATAGTATCTTGTTCAACAGCGAACACGTACCTATGGTGATAGACGAAAAAGTCTTCAACAAGCTTTTCGATGCAGTGGACATACTCCCACACTACTTTTTCGGTTCAAATGCTGATTTGCCTATCGTGGGTGGTTCGATACTAAGTCACGAACACTTCCAAGGCGGAAACTACACCTTTGCGATGGCTACAGCACCAATCACTACCGAAATTAAACTTAAAGATTACCCATCCGTTAGTGGAGGCATAGTCAAGTGGGCGATGTCAGTAGTTAGACTACAGAGTACTAACAAGTTAGAACTATCCAAGGCGTGTAACATGGTTCTTCAAAAGTGGAGACAGTACGACGACGTTTCTGTGGATATACTATCCCATACGGGAGACACTCCACACAACACCATAACGCCTATAGTTAGAAGAGTTGACGAACTCTACCAATGTGACCTAGTCCTAAGGAACAATAGAACTACAGAAGAACGCCCAATGGGTATCTTCCACCCAAACCCAAGTTTACACCACATCAAGAAAGAGAACATCGGATTGATAGAGGTTATGGGTCTTGCGGTGTTGCCTTCTAGGTTGGCTACTGAACTAGAGACTTTGAAAGGCTTAATGTTGTCTAAAGAGAATCTGTATGCACATGATGAGATAGCATCTCATGCAGATTGGGCAACAGACATACTAAGTAGGTATCCGAACTTCTCAGAGGGCAACGCCCAAGAAATTTTAGAGCTTGAAGTCGGCAGAGTGTTTGAGCAAGTTCTATTGGACGCTGGTGTATTTAAAGATACTCCAGTCGGAAGAGAAGCGTTTTTAAGGTTCGTCAACACTTTTTAAAGTTAATTGAATTTGATATAATTCCATGAGATTTGAAAATCCCATGTAGGGAACGGGCTGTGACCGTTCCTCAATTTTGCAAAGCAAAATTGGTTTGTCGAATTCACGTTATATTAATGCTAATAACGCCATATATCCATACAAAACGGTTTTTGATGCCAGTCCGATGGATGGGAGTTTGTCGAACTGGCGTTGATTATCGTTAATAAGAGGAGGCTACACCAATGAAAAATTTTGAAGTCGTAGCGTTGGGAGAACTCTTAATAGACTTTATCCAATGCGGTATAAGTGAACAGGGCAACGTCACCATGGAGGCTAATGCAGGTGGTGCACCTTGTAACGTCTTAGCCATGCTTACAAAGCTAGGTAAACAGACGGCGTTCATCGGTAAGGTGGGCAACGACTACTTCGGAAACTTCTTGAAAGATAGCGTGTCTAGTATAGGTATAGATACTTCTAACCTAATTTTAGATGACACTTCTAATACTACACTGGCTTTTGTGAACAAGCTACCTAATGGTGACCGTGAGTTCAGTTTCTATAGAAATGACACCGCCGACACCCTACTCACTAAAGAAGATATCCAAACCGAAATTTTAGAGAATACTAAGATATTTCACTTTGGCACACTATCCATGACACATGAAAGTTCTAAAGAGGCTACTCAGTACGCTGTAGAAGTCGCTAAGAATCACGGTGCTTGGATATCCTTTGACCCTAACGTGCGTAAAAACTTATGGAAGTCTCCAGAAGATATCAAGACTGCTATGGAGTACGGTCTGTCCAAATGTGACATACTCAAAATCTCCGATGACGAAGTAGAGTTCTTCACAGGCACTGACGACTACAACGTAGAAGTCAAAAAACTTCAAGAGAAGTACAACATCACGATAGTGTTCTTAACGTTAGGTAAATCGGGTAGTAGAGTGTTCTACAATGGCGACATCATAGAGGAGAAAGCTCTAGTGCAATCTAGTGTTGTCGATGCCACCGGTGCTGGTGATACGTTCTTCGGATGTGTGTTGAGTAAAATTCTAGAACACGGTCTTGTGGACTTAACCCCTCAAACTCTTCACGAGACTTTAAAGTTCGCTAACACAGGAGCTTCACTTATCACACAGAAAAAGGGTGCTTTAAAAGTTATGCCATCACGAGAGGATATCTATAGTTGGTTATAGTAACATATATTTTCCCCACCTAGGTTCGCTTAGGTGGGGATTTTTTATTTTATATTTATAACTTATGTAGGAAACTGGCTGTGACCGTTCCTTAGAATCACACGCAGTGTAATTGATTTTTTATATCAATTGTTTTAAGCGTATAAAGTCGAAAATGTTCACCAAACCGTCGTCATTGAGGTCAGCTAACGTATACTGTGAGCTTT
>CAZWRW010000073.1:0-1385 GCA_964636465.1 uncultured Ruminococcus sp.
CTTAATTGTACCACATTATCCTAGGGTTGTCAATACGCATCGAAGTGTTGGAAATGTCAAGAAAATTCGGAACTTGATTGATTTTTTATTAAATTCACCAAACATAAACATTGATTTGCCTTCGGCAAATTTAAGGAACGGTCACAGTCCGTTCCATACATGGGATTTATATTGCACTATAGTTGCACATAATAATCAAAACTAGTGAAAATGAAAACCCCACAAGCTATACACCTGTGGGGTTAAACTATAAGCTGTCTATCGGATTCGAACCGACGACCTCTTCCTTACCAAGGAAGTGCTCTGCCTACTGAGCTAAGACAGCAACAACGTTTAATACTTCTCGTCTTGCCTGATACCGTCAAGCAACATTGTTATTATACCACAACTTTTCCCGCTTGTCAAGAGTTTTTTTGAAAAAATTTTAGAAATTTTAATTTAAATAAAATGCGGAATGATATTCACACCATTCCGCAAAGTTGATTATATCCTATTCGTTCATAAGTTTTGCCTTTAAGATTACCAAATCTAAAGCGTTGGTTTTGCCATCACCGTTGAGGTCTGCGGAGATATCCGAAATGCCTAGGATGGCTTTCTTCATAAGCATGATATCCATACTATCGACGGCTCTATCACCGTTGAGGTCGCCCTCTATGGTGGTCTTTGCGATAGTCGTCTCATACTTGCCATCGCCGTCCTCGTCGATTGCCACGCCTATGGTGTACTTGTCTATGCTATAGATTAATACCAAGTTTTCTGTGGTACTGAAATTAACATCCGTGGTGATGTCGTCGTTACTTGCTATGACCGTCACATCTTCGAGGTTGTCACCTGATAACTCTATACCCTTGGCAGTCCTCTTCATGGAGGCTACGTTACTATTATGACCATCAACCTCTACGTCATACCATGGGAGCGTGTAGTAACCCTCATTGAATACCATATCAAGTGTGTAGTCGCTGTCTTCGGCAGTGATTTCTACAAAACCATCTGGTGAGAACTTCGCAGAAGTTCCATTGTCAGCAGATGCACTTAACATACTATCTTCGTAGGACATCTGTAAGTCGATGGATTCTGTGCCATCGGTGACGTTGAACCTCCATGCACTTGAAGCATCCTGTAACACTACATTGAAGTTTTTACTATTCTCTGTGGAAGTGTCGCCACTATTATAGAATATCTTGATATCGTCAACGCTGTTGTTTGAAACCGTACTCCAACCCCCACTGACTGTAGTGGACTTTTTAATCTTATCCACTGAGAAGTTCATGCTAGTAGTAGCACAGCTCAATATAGCACTGAAGTTTGTGGATGTATAAGTACTATTTGAACCATCTGAAAAGTATCCTTTACGGTTTATGACTTCCTCATCGTTTAAGACAAGC
>CAZWRW010000073.1:1485-4550 GCA_964636465.1 uncultured Ruminococcus sp.
ATCGTATAGGCAACTTGCCCCCGACTGCCATGTACTAACGTCAAATACGCCAATCTTAGCAAGGATTGATGTAACAGCTAGTCCATAACATGAACCACTCCAATCGTCCTTTTGGTGAAGTTTTATACGTTTCTTTTCCGTGTTTAGAATCTCAACAAATTCAGGGTCTATCTTCTCGGATGACCTGTTAAGTAGTACATTAAAGAAACTATCGGAGATGTAGTAGTTGCCATAACCAAAGTATTTGTAACTGTTGTTAAAGTTCCAGTTATCTTGACCGAAGATAAAAGTGTTATCAGTAGCCCACGTAGCGTATAGTGTCTGTACTGAACTAGTAACCACCACTGTGTTTGAATCTATGGTAGTAGTGCCGTCCTCGTCATCAATGCACCAACCCGTGAATGTGTAGCCATCTCTAGTTGGCGTTGGAAGTTCTCCATACGTTGAACCATATGTAACACTAGTGGATGTGGTATCACAAGTACCGCCATTAGCATCGAAAGTTACCTTGTAAGATTTAGCATTCCAATGAGCATAGAGGGTAACATCTTTTGAAGAGTTAAAGTATGTAGTAGCGACAATCTTAGAACCGCCAGTCTCTTTAGTGTACCATCCTGTGAAACTGTAGCCATCTCTAGTTGGTGTTGGAAGTTCTCCATACGTAGTGGCATAGGTGACGCTCTTGGATGTTGTACCACACTTACCGCCGTTAGGGTCGAAGTTTATATTGTATGAGTTCACACTCCAATGGGCATAGAGGGTAACGTCTTCTGTGTATGTGAAGTTGGTACTGCTAAGTATCTTTGAACCAGTAGAATCTGCAGAAGTGTACCATCCTGTAAAAGTATATCCTACTCTCTCAGCCGTTGGAAGTTCTCCATATGTTGAACCAAACTTCGCACTAGTGGATGCTGTCTCACAAGTACCACCGTTAGCGTTGAAAGTCACCTTGTAACTTTGAATATCCCAATGTGCATAGAGTGTTTGGTTACCTGCTTTAGAATAGACATCCGTGCTAGTGATTTGAGTTCCACCGTTTAGCTTGTCGAACCATCCTAAGAAATCGTAACCGCTCTTGATAGGTGTTGGAAGTGTGCCATAAGCTTCGCCATAGGTGACGCTATTAGATTTGGTTTCACAAGTTCCACCGTTGGCGTTAAAGGTCAATGTATAGGATTTTCCTGCCCAATGTGCATAGAGTGTTATGTTTTTATTAGCTGTAAAGCTATCCCCTGTGGATACTAATACGCCACTCTCACCAGCGGATGTGTACCATCCTGTAAAGGTGTAACCGTCTCTAGTTGGCGTTGGTAGTGTGCCATACGTTGAATTGTGAGTCACCTCTATGGAATCGGTATCGCCTGTGCCGTCGTTTAAATCTAGAGTTACGGTGTAGGTATTAGCAGACCAATGTGCATAGAGTGTTTGGTTTGAAATCTGTTGATACTTCGTACTTGCGAGTACCTTGTCTCCACCAGTACTTGAAGTGTACCAACCATCAAAAGTGTAACCAGTTCTAGTTGGCGTTGGAAGTGTGCCATAGTTTGAATCGTATGTTACATCTTTGGAAGTAGTCGTGCAAGTTCCGCCGTTGGCGTTGAAGGTCACTTTGTAGGAGTTCGCTACCCAATACGCATAGAGTGTGGTATCACTAGCCACGCTTACTATATCGGAGCTGGTAACCTGTTTTGAATACTTCAATGTGGTGTACCATCCCTTGAAAGTGTAACCCTCTCTAGTTGGCGTTGGAAGTGTACCATACGTCGAGCCATACACTACCGATATACTAGTCTCTTTACAGATACCGCCGTTAGCGTTCAACTTGACCGTATAACCGTTAGCCTCCCAATGGGCATAGAGTGTTTGGTCTTCTGTGATTTCAACTGTGGTATCACTGGTGATTAGTTCGCCCTCTCCATCCTCTGCGGATGTGTACCAACCTATGAAACTATATCCCGCCCTTGATGGTGTAGCCAAACTACCATAAGTTTGAGTATATGTAACTTGCACTGTACTTAGTGATGAACTCAAACTTCCACCGCCGTTAGAATCCAATGTGACGGTGTATGTACCTAAACTCCAATGTGCATAGAGGGTTTTATCCTTGATAATGTTCACAGGAGTGTTACTAGTTACCTTTATACCTCCCACTGCTGAAGTGTACCAACCATCAAATGAGTAGCCTACTCTAGTTGGTGTTGGTAGTGTACCATACGTTGAACCGTAGTTTACTACCTTATAGGCTGTATCACAGATACCGCCGTTAGGGTCAAAAGTTAGAGTACTCTCTGTTCCGATTTCGTCAAGATAGTGGACTGTGGCGTTTAAGAAACTCTCATTGTAAGAGTATACTAAGATATCTGTCCATGAAGACTTACTGCCTAAGTAGTATATATCCGTTAGTGATGTACAGTTTGAAAACGCTGAACTATCCACCTGTGTGATAGTATCTGGGATGGTTATGCTCTCTAGATTGGTACAGCCACTAAATTCGCCGTAGTCTATTGTGCATACACCCTTTTCAATAGTTACCTCTCTCAAAGATGTACAACCATAGAATAGGAAGTAGTTCCCTGTAGTGGCCATCCCGCTAGGGATTACTATGCTCTCTAGGCTAGAACATCCACAGAATGCACTGTCTCCTAACTCCACTAAAGAACTAGGTAACTCCACATTGTTGAGGTTTTCGCACTCCCAAAAGGCACTAGCTCCGATTCTAGTAACACCCTCTGGAATGGTTATGCTCTTTAGGTTTTGACAATCATAGAACGCCCTCGTGCCTATGGATGTCACGCCGTCTTCTATCACTATACTAGTGATTTCGTTCCTGTAGTTGTACCAAGGTATATTCCCGATATTGCTATACTCATAGTTTTCCATAGCACCATCGCCACTTATGGTTAGAATGCCTGTAGTCTCATCAAGACTGTAGGTACAGTCTCCAGTAACACCCTCGATAGTGGTCACTGCTGATGCCTTTAGGTCAGTAACCTGAGGCACAAAAGCCTCCGATTGAGATGTAACCAAAGTAGCACAACACAAGGTTATCGCCGTTGTGAACGCTA
>CAZWRW010000073.1:4650-7575 GCA_964636465.1 uncultured Ruminococcus sp.
ATCGAATTGGAATTATGTTTAACGTCAAATTGTAACTTAAACGTTTTAAGTCACAGTTACATTGTAACACACATATTTGTGAATGTCAACATATTACGATATCATGTAATAATCACCAAAAAAATTACGGAATACCACAAGGCATTCCGCAACTTTTTAATTATAGGATTAATTCAAAACTATCTATTTACTAAAGCATTCTTTAATACGATAACATCCAAAGTGTTAGTAGAGCCATCACCGTTGAGGTCGGAATTTGGTGCAGTAGCCGTACCAAATACACACCTCTTGAGAAGTAACAAGTCTAGATAGTCCATTGAACCGTCTTGGTTGACATCATTAGAAACTACGATAGGTGCAACCACAGTAGTTGTGGTAGTCACTGGAGTGGTAGTAGTCACGGTAGTTACTACAGGGATTTCTGCGTATTCGAGTACCCAATCTTGACAGTTAGCTCCATTGATTACCCACTCTTGAACATTTGCACCGCTATCAGATGAAGCGTTGATTACCTCCACACATGAGCTATCATTTGAAACCTTAGTAACTATCTTGTATGAACCATCTGAGTTCTTTACAAACTTGAATAGTTGTGCATCACTGTAGGTGTTCTCGTAGATACCTATGTTAGTACCGTTAGCGGTTTGACCCATATCCAAATCTAAAAGATAGGTGTTGCCATCACCTAAGGATGAGTAGATGTAATAGTAACCATCACCAGCGGATTTGACAGTCCATGTATTGTGATAGCTTGGCGAATCCATGCCCCACTGTTGAACGTTCGTGCCACTAGCTTGTGTAGCGTTTGCGACTTCCATATATAATCCACTGTGGACGTTCTTCAATGTGAACGTTTTACCCTCTTGGATAGTTGCACCATCCTTGATGGTGTTAGTAGTAGTGATTGTAGTAGTCGTCGTGGTAGTTGGAACTGTAGTCGTAGTAGTGGTAGTGTTGAGTGAATCCCATGTAGTAGTAGGGGCTACTCCAAAGGTTGCACTTGCGATACCTGTAGTACCAAAAGTATAATAAGAATATTCACTTCTGGAACTCTTAGCACCGGCATTGGTTTGACAGTATGTAGGTACATCTTTTGCACTCATAGAGGTGTAACTATAGTTACTGGATGGATTCCAAGTACATACATTTGAATTGATGTTTTTGAGATTGTTATCTCTGTAACAGTTCACGGCTATGGAGTTTACATCCTTGTAAGATGGTCTAGCCTCTTCTAGCCTACTGGATGAGATTTCAGTAATTTGGGTGTGGTCGTCGTTTACGACTGAACCCTTATAGTCTCCACCGTCATAGTAGCAACTTTCGGCGTATATGGTGGATGCTGTATGCACTGTATATCCCAAATTGAAGTTAGTAACATAGTTGTTCAATGAGTGATAGTATCCATAACGCATTAGACCTGGGGCTCTAGTCAAGCACTTGTTGAAGTAGTTGTCAGCTAGAGTTATGCAAGGTTGTCCGTTGTAGGTATCGAGGAGTTCGTCAGTATCTGCTGGATAACCTAAGATTACGCCATACTCATGCAATCCGAAAGAGCAATCGGATACTGTAGCATAGTTGGTCAACCCTTTGAATGCTAAGAACTTATCCCAATCCACTTGACCTGTTGAGGCGGTATTGATATCCGAATGACCTACAAAAGTACAATGGTCTACCCAAATATTTTCACCGTAGGAAAACTCACAGATGTTACTGTTATTAAGTTCTGAATCGTGGGAGATTTCCAAGTTACGTATGATTATGTCTTTACCTAAGCCGTAGTCTGCACGTTCGTAAGTTCTAAAGTATACGTTATAGAGACTATTCGCACCATATGAACCTACTATCGTCTTGTTAGGATAGATGTATATCAATTCGTTGTTGTTGATGTTGTATCTGCCATTGTTGTCTAGTTGATAAGTCGTACTATAGGAGATATTGCTCGTAATGACGATAGTTAGAGGGTCAGTACTTTTACAAGCTTCCTTTAACTCGTCATAAGTGGATACGTAGACGGTTTGACCGAACACACCACCATGGACACTAGCTTTGACGTTACCCTCCATATCGGTGCCATAACCTGCGAAACCTTGTACTCCTGACGTGTTGAACATCCACTTTTGATTACTACTACCTGTATATTCACTTAGATAGAATTTAGAACCATCATAAGTAAGAGCGAGGTTGCTATCCACATAGTTAGTAATCTTGTAGTAGAGGTCGTTGCCACGAGCATCCTGTTGCACTGCACTGATATACCAGTGTTGAGTCTTATCGCTTTCATCACCATAGATGACACACTGAGTACCAGTAGTAGCACTATATTTCATAGGGGTCAAGAGCCTACCGCTTTCCATGTTCACCAACTTGTAGTAAGTGCCATTGGAATCGCTACCGACATACCTAACGCACCAGTTATATATGTTGGTAGTTTCGGAGCTAAGTTTCAAAGCGGAGATATCGCTAGTAGAAACCGACCCGATGTTACCGCTACCATTCGAGATGTTCACCATCTGGACAGGGTAGTCAGTGGATGCTCCCGAAACTGTCAAGGTGTTTAGGTTCACATCCGTGAAGAGCAACAGCACCATACAGCACGACAGGACAGCCGTCAACAGCCTAGAGAGGGCTTTACAATTTCCGTTGTAGACTTTCAAAGTTAATCACTCCTTAAAGAAATTTTGTGTACGTGTACACGTTATGTACATTTTAACATTTTTTCAATGAAAAGTCAACACTTTTTGTGAGTTTCATACATATGCCATTAAAAACAGGAACGCTCCGAAGAGCGTTCCAAAATGTGATAGAAATATGTATGTTTACAAATCTAGTCTACCTAGATTTTTTGCTAGTATAGATACCCAAAACACCTAATGATAGCAACATCATCCACACTGCTGAAGTGGAATCGTCACCAGTGTAAGGAGC
>CAZWRW010000074.1:0-5541 GCA_964636465.1 uncultured Ruminococcus sp.
GCGTTATTCAGCGTTATCGAACTCTTCAAGGTTATGTTTAATCTTACCCATGATGTTGTGGAAAGTTTCAACCTCTTCAGGAGTGAGACCGCTTTCTAGATACTCATTGAAATCTTCCATCTGTTGCATGGCTTGTTTGTGCATGGATTCAGCTCTCTTTGTGAGGGTAACCATCTTAACACGAGCATCTTTTTTAGAATACTCTCTTGTGATTAAGTCGTTCTTTTCCATGAGTTTCAACATACCAGTAATGGTTGAACGTCTACGCTTGAAAGTCTTTTCGATTTCGCTTTGAGTGCATTTGTGGTTTTCGTGGCTGTAGATATACTCCATGATATGCCCTTGCATAATGGTTATCTTTGCCCTGTTTTCGCTGTTTAAATCCTTTTGGCTAAGGGTCTTCTTATCGAATACACGCTTAATTAGGATTGCAACCTCTTTAATTTCAAAACCTATAGACATAGTTGTACTTGTAGATTCTTGCAAAACATCACCTCCAAAATAGTTAGTGTGCTTACAGTTAGGATACTTACATTATAACATGAGCATTTTAAAAAGTCAATAACTTTTTGATACTTTATGATATATTCTTATAAAAACGTGTAATTTGTCGAACTGACGTTGTATTAATGTTACGTTAATATTTTCATGGTATCATAATGTGTGAGGTGATTTTCTATGAACTTTATTAAAAAATATTTTAACCTATTTAAGCTTTGGAAGATTAGGAGAAAAAAATCCTTTGCAGATAAGGTTTTTCATTGGCATATCAAGTTGAACGGTTCTTTTGTGGTGGTGACGTTGTTAATCGTCCTGATTACTAACAGTTACAATATGTCATTTCGTGATACCCTCGCTTTAATACTAGTGTTACTGATGTTGACTTTTGTAGTAATTTCGGTGATAGACAACTATCAATTGAAAAAGTTTTTCGCACCACTACAGGATTTAGTAAACGTCGCAAACAAGATTAGCAACGGTAGAGACCTATCCAAACGTTTGACGCTCTCCGAAAGCAACCAAAATGCCGAACTTGAAATCATCCGATTTACTAAAACTTTTAACAGAATGTTCGAGAGGTTGCAACACTCTTTCGACTACGAAAAACAGTTTGCTAGAGATATATCCCATGAAATTAAGACTCCTCTAGCTGTGATAGTCTCCAACTGTGAGTATGCCATGGATTTTATGGACGACCCTCAAGAAGTTCAAGAGGCTCTAGAAACCATCTGTGAAGAGGCTAATAAGATTTCAGGGATTACTTCTAAACTTTCGGCACTTTCCAAAATGGATGGTAGTAACGCCATCTTAGACTATGAGGACTTCTGTATTAATGAGCTTATACAAATCACCATAGATGAGCTTTCCTTGACGTATCCTGAAAAGTCTGTTACGGTCACGCTCCATGCGGAAGAAGATATAAACGTTCATGCGGATAGAATCATGATAGTTAGGCTGTTTATGAACTTGATATCGAACTCTATAAAGTATGGGCGACAAGGTGGGCATACTGATATAAACATCATGCGAGAGGGCAAAAACCTCATATGTACGGTATCAGATGATGGTATAGGTATCTCATCAGAGGACTTGGAGAACGTTTGGCAACCGTTCTATAGGGTTGACCGCTCCATGGTGAACAGTACAGGTTTAGGACTCCCAATGGTCAAGAAGGTGGTAAACCTCCACAATGGAAACATATACTTAAACAGTCAACTTGGTGAAGGCACAGAGTTTCACATTAAGCTACCGATATGTATTCTGTAATGGTCGTAGGGGAACAATCTTGACAACTACGAAATTATGCGGTATACTATACTAAACTAACGCAAATTGTATTATCGAATTGGCGTTAAACTATTAATCATTAAAGGAAAGAGGTCTATAACATGAGAGTTGAAACTTTAGCAGTAGGAGAGTTACAGTCTAACTGTCACATAGTAATCAATGAGGAAACGAAGTCGGCAGTATTGGTGGATTGCGGTGGTGAACCTAACAAGATTCTGCAACGTCTAAATAAGTTGGGATTAACACTGTCAGCAATCTTGCTAACGCACGGACATTACGACCATTTCGAGGGCGTGGCTAAGGTGCAAGAACTCACCCATTGTAAGGTGTACATATCACAAAAGGATAGTCCGATGCTCACTAGTAACGAACTATCTTTAGCTAAGTCTTTGGACTATGATAGCTTTAATCCAGTAAACGACTACATCACAATAAATGACGGTGACACCATCAACGAGGGCGGTTTTGAGTTTAAGGTCATTGCAACTGAGGGTCACACTATAGGATGTGTCTGTTACTTATGTCAAGATTGCCTATTCACAGGAGATACTCTGTTTAGGTGTTCTATGGGCAGAACTGATTTTCCTACTGGCAACTATTTTGATATGCAAAAATCTTTAAAGTTGCTGTACAATCTCAAAGGGGATTATAACGTCTACTGTGGACACAATGGCAACTCCACACTACAGTTTGAACGTCGTCATAATCCTTGTATGTTGGATGCAGTCAACGATGACTTTTACCTATACTAAACCAACGTTAAACATAAGGAGAATTTTCAATTGGAAAAACTTTTAACCATAGTCTTAAACGATAGCTCACTAAAGTATGAAGTTGAAGCTACCGTAAAGATATTCTATCCCGCAAGTAAGTTTAACATACTATACTACGGCGATACCCTCGAAAGTTTAGATACCGTGGAGGGTGACTACATATCCGCTACCGTGGATAAGACCTATTCAAATGAGGGGAGTCTAAAAGGTACGGTGTTACTCTCATTGAACGTTAGGCTCGGCGACCAAACCGACACCATCGAGAAACGTTTAATAAATCACAACATAGAGGATACTAAGGAGTATCACGACTTCTACGAGTACAACCTCTGTAAGTTGATATATGACACCCTGTCACAGCATACTGGAATTAAATCTGCATGGGGATTAATCACAGGTATTAGACCCGTCAAGAAGTACGCCAAACTCATTGAAGATGGGCTATCCGAAAGTGAGATAGTCTCACAAATGTATGATAGGTATTACATCAGTGAGAAGAAATCAAAACTAGCTTATGATACCGCCATCAACCAAGCACCAATATTAAAGAGCTTAACGCCTAACAAGGTTAGTATATACGTATCCATACCGTTTTGTAACACTAGATGTTCATACTGTTCATTCGTTTCGCACTCCATAGAGAGTGCTAAGAAACTCATTCCAGACTACGTATATTATCTGTGTAGGGAGATAGAATCCGTAGGGGAGTTGGTGAAACGTCATAACCTAATTGTAGATACCATATATTTCGGTGGAGGAACACCAACATCTTTAGAAGACTATCAACTGCGAACCATCATGCAGAAGATTCAAGAGTGTTTAGACTTAACACAAGTTCGTGAATACTGCGTAGAGGCTGGTAGACCTGATACTATCACACGTTCAAAACTTGAAGTTATCAAACAGTTTGGAGCGGATAGAATTTCCGTCAACCCACAGACTTTTAACGACCACGTACTAGAAACCATCGGTAGGAAACACACATCTCAACAGACTGTTGACGCTTTTAACCTAGCTAGAGAAGTCGGTTTTGAGAACATCAACATGGATTTAATAGTAGGTCTTCCAACGGATACGTTAGACAGTTTCAAGCACACTTTGGATGTCGTAAACACTCTCAACCCTGATTCCGTTACGGTACACACATTGACGTTAAAGCGTTCAGCTACGCTATTTGAAAATCAAACCGGTAGGGATAACGTACACAATCCGGTATCATCTATGGTGGACTATAGTGTAGAAAATCTCACACAGCACGGATATAGACCATACTATATGTATAGGCAGAAGAACACAGCCGAAAACCTTGAGAACGTCGGATATGCTAGAGAGGGCAAAGAGAGTCTATACAACGTGTATATCATGGATGAGATACAGACCATCATAGGAGTAGGTGCAGGGGCATCCACTAAGTTGGTGGGCGGTGAACGTGATATCAGTAGGGTACACAACTACAAATTCCCGTACGAATACATAAACCGTTTTGATGACCTAATGTCTAAGCGTAAAGCTATAGAGGAGTTTTTCAACCGTCTATAGGAGACATTCCACAATGTGACATATACGTAGTTACATAGAACAAATATTGACAAGTGAAAAATTCTATGATATACTATAGTCATCAAGTAAGTATAAACATAAATTAATTAAAATCAAAATTAAGGTGGTAAAAATCATGGAATATTTAGAAACTTTAGGACAGAATGCGAAAAAGTCTGCTAAGGTATTAGGCACTCTAGGGCAGTCCGAAAAGAATAATCTATTGAGTTTGGTTGCTAAGCAGTTAGTAAAGCATTCTGATAGCATACTATCCGCAAACGCCGTGGACGTACAAAAAGCTACAGAAAAGGGCGTTAAAACCTCATTGATAGATAGACTAAAACTCACACCTGAGCGTATACAGTCCATGGCTGATGGCATAGAGCAAGTAGTCGCATTAGAAGACCCTATAGGTCAAACCATATCCGCATGGGTGAGACCTAACGGCTTAGAGATTGCTCAAAAGAGAGTACCTCTTGGAGTAGTAGGAGTCATATTTGAGAGCCGTCCAAATGTAACCGCTGACGTTTTTAGCCTATGTTTCAAGACTGGTAACGCAACCATCTTGCGTGGTGGTAGTGATGCTTTTAACTCTAACAAGGCTATAGTCGATACCATTAGGGAAACCCTCGAAAGTGTGGGACTTCCAGCAGATTGCATACAGTTACTAGAGGATACCTCTCGTGAAACTGCTACTAAGATGATGAAACTCAACCAATACATAGACGTTTTAATTCCACGTGGGGGAGCAGGTCTAATAAAGTCCGTATTAGAGAACAGTACCATACCAACCATTGAAACAGGCACAGGTAACTGTCACGTCTATGTGGATGAATACGCTAACATAGATATGGCTGTAAAAATCATTGAGAATGCGAAGACTCAACGTTTAGGAGTTTGTAACGCTTGTGAGAGCCTAGTAATCCATAAGAACATAGCTGAAAAGGCTTTACCTCCAATCTGTGAGAATCTAAAGTCACACGGTGTAGAAATCCGTGGGGATGAGTTTGCAAGGACTATCGTAAGCGACCTAGTACCAGCCACTGATGAAGATTGGGGTACTGAATACTTAGACAGTATCATATCTGTAAAGGTTGTCGATACTATTGACGACGCCATAGAACATATCAACACTTACAACACTAAGCATTCCGAGAGCATAGTTACAGAAAACTATGAGAACTCCAGAAAGTTTACAGCTCAAGTAGATGCTTCTTCAGTATACGTAAATGCTTCCACACGTTTCACAGATGGTTTTGAGTTTGGTTTCGGAGCGGAGTTAGGTATCAGTACACAGAAGTTACACGCTCGTGGTCCAATGGGATTACTCGCCTTGACTACTACGAAGTATATCATATTAGGTAACGGTCAGGTAAGGGCGTAAGAATCGACTATTAAAATAACGCAAATTCGATGTATGGAACGGTCAAAGCCCGTTCCG
>CAZWRW010000074.1:5641-7416 GCA_964636465.1 uncultured Ruminococcus sp.
GCGATATATTAAAATATTTAGAAAAGGAGACTTTCGTATGGCTAACAATTTTTTTGATAACTTTAACTTTCAAAACCTTGGCAAAGAGGTTCAAAAGTGTGTAGATGTCGTCGCTGAAAAGACCGAAGAGGCTTTCAACGGCTCGAAGACCTACGTTGAAAAGGTGCAATCCACTAGTAAACTTAGCGGATTGTATGAGAAACTAGGTAAGGCTCACTATATCACGGCTACGGGTCAGGAAGACCAAAGAAAAGAGATTGCCAACCTCATGGAACAGATTAGTGATATCTTAGACGACATAGAGGAGGCTGATAGGAAAGTTAATAAAGATGCTTTCATAAGGTGTGAAGTTTGTAAGAAGAAGATTTCCGCAACGAGCAAGTTTTGTCCAAGGTGCGGTTCTAAGGTAAACGTTAAGAATGGTGAAAATGAGTAATCTGTTTAAGAATCAAGTCATAGAGAGTTTAGAGATAGTAGATGTCACATTGGAGGGCAACGGTGTCGCAAGGTACGAAAACCATGTGATATTTATCCCGATGACCGCCACAGGTGACATAATAGACTGTAAGATAGTAAAAGTCTTAAAGAGTTATAGTTTCGGCATAGTCCAGAAGTTAGTAAAGCAGTCTGTGGATAGGGTATCCTCAGACTGTGAAGTTTTTTCAAAGTGTGGTGGCTGTGCGTTTAGGCATATCAGTTATGAAGCTGAACTACGTTTAAAAGAAAAGTCTGTACGAGATAGTTTCCAACGTATAGGCAAAATCGATGCGGAAGTGTTGCCAATAGTCCCATGTGAGGGGAGAGACTACTATAGAAACAAGGCACAGTATCCAGTAGGCAAGGATTCCAATGGTAAAGCAGTCTGTGGATTCTACGCTAAGCGTAGCCATAGGATTATCCCATACACTGAATGTTCTTTGCAACCTAAAGTGTTTTCCGAGATAGTGGACTACATAATGGAATACGTCAATATTTCCACGGTGACCCCATATGATGAAACCACTCACACAGGAGATTTAAGACACATCTATATAAGGCAAGGTTATCATACAGGAGAAATCATGGTGTGTTTAGTCTGTCGTAAGGATATATCTAGAAAGCTTAATCCACTGTGTAGCAAACTTGTGGATAAGTTTCCAAGCATTACGAGTATCGTTTTAAACGTCAACAGTAAGGATACTAACGTAATATTAGGTAACAGAAACGTCACACTTTGGGGCAAGGGTTACATCACGGATACCATGTGCAACAACAAGGTAGACCTCTCACCGATGGCATTCTATCAAGTGAATACGCCACAAGCTGAAAAGCTTTATTCAATCGCTAGGGATTTTGCACAAGTTTCCCAAAGTGACCTAATTCTAGATTTATACTGCGGTACTGGTACTATAGGATTATCCATGGCGAAATACGTTAGTAAGCTTATCGGAGTAGATATAGTGGAGGAATCCATTGAGAACGCCAAGGTCAACGCTCAACAGAACGGCATAACCAATGCGGAGTTTATCTGTGGTGATACAGGTGAAGTAGTATCAAAGCTTTTGAAGAGTGGGGTAACTCCTGATGTGGTGGTAGTAGACCCAGCACGTAAAGGTTGTGATGACTTAGCCATCAATACGATAGTAACCATGCAACCGCAAAGAATCGTGATGATATCATGTAACCACGCCACAGCCTCACGAGATTGTCATCAGTTTGAGAGTTTAGGTTATAAAGTTCAAAAGGTTCAACCTGTGGATATGTTCCCATGTACATCCCACGTTGAGTGTGTAGTG
>CAZWRW010000075.1:0-7291 GCA_964636465.1 uncultured Ruminococcus sp.
AAAAAACAAACGGAACGATATTTAAAATCGTTCCGTTTTTTATGATATAATATCAAGTATTAATCTTCGTTAGTAGGGTCTTGTGTTGGAACTTCCTCGACCTTGACAGGTTCAGCGGATTCCAATTTAACCTCGTTGACCTCTTGTGACTTCTCCTCGATTACTGGAGGTTTTTTGTCTTTAGGTTCAGCCAACATGATTTCTTCGCCAACTTCGCCGTTCATGACTTTTTCAAAGAGTTTGCCATCAATCTTTTCGTACTTCATTAGGTACTTGGCTAGGAAGTGAAGTTTATCCATATGGTCAGTAAGAATCTGTTCAGCCTTATTGTATCCAACGTCGATGATTTGACGCATTTCGTTGTCTATCTCGTAGGCAACGTTGTCGGAATAGTTAGGCGTACTGTTGAAGTCTCTGCCTAAGAACACTTCGCCTTGAGAGTTTCCGTAGACCATTGGCCCCAAATTCTCACTAAAGCCGTACTTAGTAACCATGCTCCTAGCGATGTTTGTAGCTCTCTCGATATCGTTGGATGCACCCGTTGAAATATCATTAAGGATTAGCTTTTCAGCTACACGACCACCCAACAATGTCACGATGTTCTCTTCCATTTCGGATTTGCTTACGAAAGACTTATCATACTCAGGGAGTGACATGGTATAACCACCAGCCATACCTCTTGGAATGATAGAAACTTCATGAACCTTATCTTGAGTTGGACAGTTGAACGTACATATTGCATGACCAGCTTCGTGATATGCTGTTAGACGTTTCTCCTTTTCGGATACTACTTTAGACTTCTTTTCAGGTCCAGCGATAACCTTGATAGTAGCCTCTTCAATATCGGTCATTGTGATGGCTTTTCTATCGGCTCTAACGGCTAATAATGATGCCTCATTGACTAAGTTTTCAAGGTCTGCACCTGTGAAACCTACGGTAGTCTGTGCGATTACTTTTAAATCCACATCAGGAGCAAGAGGTTTCTTCTTAGTGTGTACCTTTAGGATTTCCTCTCTACCTTTGACATCAGGATAACTTACTAATATCTGTCTGTCAAAACGTCCTGGACGGAGTAGGGCAGGGTCAAGTATATCACGACGGTTAGTCGCAGCGATTACTATTACACTGTCGTTACCGGTGAAACCGTCCATTTCAACTAGAAGTTGGTTTAGAGTCTGTTCACGTTCATCGTGACCGCCCCCGAGACCAGCACCTCTATGTCTACCTACTGCATCTATCTCATCTATGAAGATGATAGCTGGAGCGTTCTTCTTAGCCTGTTCAAATAGGTCACGTACTCTTGATGCACCCACACCTACGAACATTTCTACAAAGTCCGAACCCGAAATTGGGAAGAATGGACAACCTGCCTCACCTGCGACGGCTCTAGCTAGTAATGTCTTACCAGTTCCCGGAGGACCTAACAACAATACACCTTTAGGTATTCTAGCACCCATCTCGGAATACTTCTTAGGATTCTTTAAGAAATCAACGATTTCTGCCATTTCTTCTTTTTCTTCGTCAGCACCCGCAACGTCTTTGAAAGTGGTCTTGTTCTTATTAGAGTTTGGTCTAACACCAGACTTTCCAAAGTTGCTATACTTACCACCACCAGTAGTCTGTTTCATCATGAAGATTATCAAACCTATACTGATAACCATAAAGATTATTGTAGGTATGATAGTTATCAACCATGAGTTGTCAGCTACTTTAAAATAGTCCTGTTCTAGTGGTGCATCAGGGTGACGCTTGTTGTATTCAGTTCTATAGTCGTTCGTGTCGGAATGGATATCCTGTAGGAACACGCTCACGTTAGGAACTTCATACTCGATTTCTTTTGTACTACCGTCATCTTCGTTAACGGTAATAGTCAACGTGTAATCTCCGCCCAATTCAAGAGTCATCTTGCTAACTTGGTAGTTGTCGAAGTAACTCATAATTTCGGAGTATGTGATAGTTTCTTCAGAGGTTGTCTTTAAAGGCGATACCGCCATGAACAATACTACCACTATTACTAAAATTAAGAAATATGATAGTATACCTCTACTAGATTTCTTTGGTGGCAACAATAATTCACTCCAATCTTTTGTCCGTATGTACATTCAGCGTAGCATATATGTATATTGTGTAAAATCAAACTGCGTTTCTTCTGTAGGAAACGACGTCCACGTCGTTCCGCAAATTACCGAATTGACGTTACATAATATTTGAAAACTCATCACGTTTGTGATAATGTTTTTCAGCATAAGCTATACTAGAAATATACGGCATTTCTCTATAAAGTTCGTCATAGTCCAGACCGTAACCCACTATGAACTCATCAGGAATGGTAAAGCAAGTATAGTCAGGGGTCAGGTCTACGACACGTCTTGAGGGTTTATCGATTAAGGTACACACTCTAACGGATAGTGGCTCTTTATCTTGAAAATAACCTTTTAACCAGTGTAGCGTGTTACCAGTGTCGATGATATCCTCAACCAACAAAATGTGGTACTTTTTTAAGTCTTCATCTGATATGTGTGTCCTCGCTCTAAACTCTACCTCACCACTGGAGGTTGTACCAGCACCATAACTTGATACCGATATAAAGTCCATACGAGTGGGTACACTCAAACTTCTAAGCAAGTCGGAATAGAATATGACTGCACCCTTTAACACGCATATAGCTAATAAAGGTTTACCATCATAGTCTTTGGAGATTTCATCCGCAACCTTTTGAACTGCTGACTTAATCTCTTCTTCCGAAATGATAAAATCTTTTTCATCCATAAGAAAGCACCTCAATCTTGTTATTCTTCCTTTGTTATCTCAACTATGAGATAGTTTTTAGTATGGCTATCACAAGCAACCCTATCGGCTACGCCGAAGTGTTCCATAAAGATTAAGCCAACATCATCTGCGATAAAGCACACATTGTGTCTGCACTCCTTTGGGACTTTTTCGTTCAACAGTTTCTTAACCGAAGACGTAAACCCACGATTGATTAATCGTATCTTATCACCAAAGTTTCTACCTCTTGCGAGTGCCTCACCTTGTATTTTATCATAATCCAAGTAGTAATATGTTAATTTTTTATTAATAAATTCTATACTTTTATCCAGTCGGGTATGGATTATCTTGTCAAACAGTTTAGTTTCGCCCCCGATGTTCAGCTTGACTGGCGTAACATCAAGGTTTTGACGGTTATCTGTAGGAGTTTCAATAATTGAGAGTATTCCCAACTTAGCAACCAAATAGACATCTGTAGTGACGTTTATTTTTCCATCATGCATGAGTATGTCGTCTATGGATAGTATTCGGTCGGTGTTGTACTCCAGAGAGTTTTCTTTTAAAAATCTACTGATACACCTACGTCTAATTACAGAATCAAAACCTCTAATATCATTAATAATAGTTTTGCCGTCATCGGAGAGTTTGTAAACCTCATCTACGGAGCGTTCTAAGTACTGTTCTTCTTGATATAGAATCCTAACCGTTCCTAAGACTTTCTTTTCAAACTGTGGGTTTAGTTCTTTAAGAATAGGTATCACATTGTGACGAATCTTGTTTCTAGTGTAGTCATCGGAGAGGTTAGTGCTATCTGTTACGAATCCGAAACCTTGCACCTTTAAGAAGTCCTCAACATCTGCACGAGTACACTCTATCAGTGGACGGATTACGTTACCTCTAACCGCTGGAATACCTATCAACCCTTTTAGAGCAGAACCTCTAGTCAAGTTATATATGATAGTTTCGCAGTCATCAGAGAGCGTATGTGCAGTGGCTATCTTGTCAGCGGATACCTCATTAAAGATTTGGTAACGGAGTACTCTAGCACCCTCTTCCGTGGATAGTTTGTGTTCAGTACAGTAACCAGTGACGTCTATGCGTTTGACCGTCAAAGGTACGCCTAAACGCTCACAGACTTCTATGCAGAACTTCTCATCACGAAGACTTTCATCGCCACGCAGTTGATGGTTTACGTGTACGGCACTAAGTTCTAAATCGTAGGAGACTTTCAGCAAGTTCAACGCCACCAACAGTGATACACTATCTGCACCCCCAGAGAGTCCCACACATACGCTATCCCCATGTGATAACATATCGTACTCTGTTATGGTGTTTCTAACCTTATCTAACACTTGAAAACCTCCCCGTGTTCCGCAATATAATCTATGTGTTGTGATAAAAATCAATTTAATCAAACTGCGTTTGATTCTAAGGAACGGTCAAAGCCCGTTCCCTACAGAATTTTCTTACGTTGGAGCTACCTTGTGTCGCTCTAGAGAGGTAAACTTAGTAAACTCACCGTTCCAACCGAGTTCTACCTTGCCAGTCTCACCGTGACGGTTTTTGGCTACGATACATTCACTTATGAACTTCTTTTCTGAAGTTGGGTTATAGTAGCCATCCCTGTAGAGGAAGATTACTATGTCCGCATCCTGTTCGATAGAACCTGACTCTCTCAAGTCGGAGAGCATAGGACGTTTATCGTTACGACTTTCAGGGCCTCTTGAGAGCTGTGACAACAGTATGATTGGCACGTTTAACTCCTTAGCCATAACCTTGATGTTTCTAGTAATTTCGGAAACGACTACTACTCTGTTGTCGGAACGTGAAGTTGAAGATATCAACTGTAGATAGTCTATGATTACTAATCCAAGATTTTCAACCGTCTGTAGTCTAGCTTTCATGGTCTGTACGGTGATACCTGCGGTATCATCAATGTACATATGTGACCTCTGTAACTTAGATGATGTCCATCCTAACTTAGTCCACTGTTCGGAGGAGAGTTCACCAGTCTTTAGGTAGTGGCTACCTACCAACGCTTCGGATGATAGTATCCTTAATGCCAACTGTTCCGCTGACATTTCCAATGAGAACACTGCGACTTGCTTATCACTGTTCATAGCCACGCTAGTACCGATGTTCATGGCAAAGGAGGTCTTACCCATACCTGGACGTGCCGCAACTATCAAAAGGTCGGACTTGTTCAACCCTGTGATTATTGTGTCAAGTTCGGGATAGCCTGTGGAAATTCCTCTATACTTATCCTTTTCCATGCCTGAAATTTGTCCCAAACTCTCGTATGCGGATAGGATAATATCCCTGATGTGTACTAAACCTTTAGTCTTGTCGTTTTGACGCATATCAAAGATATTTTGAGAGAGTTTCTCAAGTATGATTTGTGATGTGTTCGTTCCAGAGTTCACACTATCTCTAATGGTGTTTGCGAGTTTCAAAAGTTCTCTTAGACGGTACTTTTCCAACACGATGTTACAATAGTTCATAGCATTGGCAACGCTAGGCACTCTAGACATTATACGTGAGAAAAAGTCGTTACTAGTGTTTTCATCCGTGAAAATTTTTTGGTTTAGACACTCCGTTGAAATCGCTATAGGGTCGATAGGCTTACTACTTATGGCGAACATGGCCATAATTTCAAACACCTTAGTGTTGGTAACGTCAAAGAAATGTTTAGGAGCTAACACCTCTAAGATGCTAGAAGTTGTACTTTCCGAACCGATTAACAGCGAACCTAAAACACACTCTTCCGCCTCGATACTTTTTGGGACTTCCGCAAAGTTTTTTAAGTTCTCTTCCATGTTAAGCCTCAGTCACTTCTACGGTCACCTTAGCAACGATTCCTTTGTACAACTTGATAGTAGCCTCATAGACTCCAAAGGCTTTAATCTCCAAATTTAGAGAAATCTTCTTCTTTTCTACTTTTACTTTAAACTCTTGTTCTAGGGCATCCGCTACGTGACCAGAGGTTACTGCTCCAAAGAGTTTACCATTCTTACCGGCTTTAGCCTTGATGTGTACCCTTTTACCATCGATAATCTGTGCGGTCTCTTTAGCGTTTTGGATTTCCATATCAACCTTGTGTTGCTCGGAAGACTTTTGACCCTCCAATACATTTATGTTTTGATTGTTAGCCTCTACTGCTAACTTTTTCTTTATTAGGAAGTTTCTAGCGTATCCATCGGATACTTCTTTAACTTCACCTTTCTTACCTGAACCCTTAACGTCTTGTAAAAATATAACCTTCATGTTAAAAACTCCTTTCAATCTAAAAAGATACAGAAAAAATCACGTATCTATGAGGTTTGAAAATCATGTGTAGGGAACGTCGTCTACAACGTTCCGAAGATTTGCCGAGGGCAAATCATTTATATGTTTTGTAAATTTAATAAAAATCACTGTTTAGGCAAAACACTGTCTATCGCAGATATTAACATTAAATATACCTCTTTCATGGATTTATCCCTAATTTGGGTAGCTGACATGGTTTGATGTCCACCACCACCCAACTTTTCCATAACTATCTGTACGTTCATTTTGCCGAACGAACGTGCCGAAATGTTCACACAGTCGGCGGTTTTGAAGATTACAAAAGAGGCATCTACACCAGTGATGTTTAAAAGTTCATCAGCGGATTGTGGTGCTACTATCCTAATGTTGTCTATGGCATCCGTAGTTTCAGCGATGGCACAACAACGATAAATTTCGGCGTTAGCCACGATGTTCGCCCTTGCTTTATACGAGTTGATAGAGTTTGAAAATAGTGTCTTAACTGCGATAGTATCAGCACCATTTTTCTTTAAGAATGCGGCAGCCTCAAAAGTACGTACACCGGTTTTCATTACAAAGTTTTTGGTATCTAACATGATACCTGATAACAACGCATCAGCGGTGTAAGGGGAAATCTTGTTAGGTATTTTGAAGTACTGTAATAGTTCGGTAACCATCTCAGAAGCCGATGAGGCAAAAGGCTCATGGTGGAAAATTACGGCGTTATCTATGAAGTTTACGCTCTTCCTGTGATGGTCTACCACTATGACTTGGTTTGCCACTTCATAGAGGTCTTTACTCTCGATAATATCCTTGTTGTGAGTATCCACCACTACTAAGCATGAGTTGTTATTCTTAAAAGTGGAGAGTGCATCCGAAACGGGGATAAACACTATATTTTCATTATGTTGAGTTACATAATCTATCAATGGTTTAGCGAGGGTTCGTTCAAAGTCTGTGACTATGTAGGCGTGTTTACCCATCTGTATAAAAGCGTCAGCCAATCCGATGGCACTGCCCATACTGTCCAAGTCGCCGAACCTATGCCCCATGATGTACACATTGTCGTAGTTGCTGACCAACTCCTGTATAGCCGTAGCGATGATTCTTGACTTAATCTTAGAGTGTTTCTCAATGCCTTTTGAAACTCCTCCAAAGAATTGGAAACCACCATCGGAAGTTTTGACGGCACACTGGTCGCCACCTCTACCGAGTGCCATATCTAGAGCCTGTTTAG
>CAZWRW010000076.1:0-7286 GCA_964636465.1 uncultured Ruminococcus sp.
AGTTGGACGGCATCATCATAAGAAGATAGGCTGTAACATCTAGAACGAAACTTCGCTGAACCATACAGACCCGTCATGTACCAAGCTGAATGTTTCCTCGCTGTCTTGATTCCGAACTCTTCACACTTACTATTTTCGAGTATTAACCTAATGTGATACAACATAGTTTCCATACGTTGCTCCAAAGTTGGTGGAGTGTATGGCTTTCCCTCAAAGTGGGATTTCACTTCCTCAAACAAGAACGGATTTCCATAAGCACCACGTCCAACCATGACTAAATCACAATGTGTATGTTCATACATCTTGAGACAGCTTTCTAAGTCGGTGACATCGCCGTTGCCTATGATGGGTACAGACGAGTTCTCCTTAACTTGCTTGATAATATCCCAATTGGCACTACCTGAATAGTACTGCATTCGAGTTCGTCCATGTACTGCGATAGCATCCGCACCAGCCTTTTCTATAGCGTTTGCAAACTCCAAGGCGTTGACGGTGTTGTCATCCCATCCGATACGCATCTTGACGGTTACAGGCTTATCGGTTTGACTTTTAACCGCCTTGACTATATCCACAGCTAGTGGAATGTTCTTCAACAATGCTGAACCACTACCATTGTTCACGACTTTTGGTACTGGACATCCCATGTTAATGTCTATGATATCGGGGTCATATGGCAGGATGAGTTTCACCGACTTCGCCATGAAATCAGGTTCACTTCCGAACAGCTGTATGCCACATGGGCGTTCTTTTTCCGTGATGGTACACAGTTCAGCGGTCTTGTTATCCGAGTAGCACAACCCCTTAGATGACACCATCTCCGTGACACAGTAACTAGCACCATACTCCATGCACAGATGTCTAAAAGGTCTATCGGCTACACTAGCCATGGGTGCAAGTGCTAGAGTCTTCTCTATCTTAACGTTTCCAATGTTGATATGTTCCATAATCATAATTTTTTAATACCTCCGTAGATATTCTAACATATTTTTTTCAAAATGGATAGTCTTAATATTAAAAATGTGATATAATAGTTATAGCTAACGTAACGTCAATTTGCAGAACGTTCCCTACACAGGATTTTTAAACTTTTAAGGAGAAAAAAATCATGAGTAGAACTTTAAAATATGCGATTCCAATGTTATTGATATTCGCATTATACTTCTTCGGATTCAATGAATACACTATGTATACATCCGTACAATGCGTTGTGGGAATCGTGATAGGCATAATCTTTTGCATTTACAGCAGACATCTTGACCTTAAAACAGTTAAGTTCGGCATAATATCCCTTGGAGTGCCTTTGGTAGCTTTAGGGTTAATATTGGTTTTATACTTAATATTCGATGACGGTGATGCTATGTTCGGCAATCTAGAGGGTGCAGCTTATTGCCTTTGGTATCTTAACATGGCTAAGATAAACGTAATATCATTAGTGAGTTACGGTTTATTATCCACAATTCTACCTGTGTAGTGAACGTCGCCATGACGTTCTGCAATTGGCGTAAAAAAATCAATCATATAGAAGTTTATAGGAGAAATTAAAATCATGGATAGATTTTTAATCATAGATGGTAACAGTCTGTTCCATCGCTGTTACCACGGAGTTAAACCGCTATCAAATAAGGAGGGCGTACACACCAACGGAATTTTCGGTTTCTTGAAAATATATCTTACCTTGAAAAAAAAGTACAAGCCTACTCACATAGCCGTCGCTTTTGACCGCCATGAGCCTACCTTTAGACACGAACTCTTCAAGGAGTACAAGGGCAAAAGAGAACCTATGCCTAATGACTTCGCTGAACAGTTACCTTTTTTGAAAAACATCCTAATATATTTGGGCGTCAAGTTGATAGACTGCCCTCATTATGAGGCTGATGATATCTTAGGTACAATATCTAAAGCGTGTGAAGATTCCAACCTACCATGTTATATCGTCTCAGGAGACAAGGACGTTTTCCAACTGATTGATGACAACACTACCGTGATATATCTAAAGAACAACAATCAAGTCCTATATGATACCGAAACTTTTGTTAAAGAGTTCGGATTCCAACCCATAAACTTAATAGACTTTAAAGCCATCGTGGGTGATAGTTCCGATAATTATATAGGTATCAAAGGGTTAGGCGAAAAGACCGTAACTCCTGTGATTACTGAATACGGCTCTATTGAGAACATCTACGCAAACATCGATAACTTAACGTTGAAAAAGGGTCAAATTCAAAAGCTTATCGAGGGCGAAGAAGATGCGAAGTTCTGTAAGAAGTTAGCTACCATCTGCAGAGAAGCCCCTATAGATATCCAACTTGAACACTACAAGTACATCGGTTTCGCAGACGAAAAAGAACTTTACGACGTTTTGGAATTTCTAGAAATGAAAAAAATCATGAAATCCTTAGGGTTCAACGTTGAAGAACAAGAAGACAACGTTGACACTCCAGAAGTTGAAAGCACCATACTATCTAAAGATTTCACCACTACGTCACCATATACCGACTACCTTATATCAGATGATACCCTATACATCAACGATAACGGAAACATCTATGAGAGTAGCAACCCTAGTATCATAGTGAACTATCTAAACAGTGACATACCTAAGAGAACTATCGGGGTAAAGGCTCACTACTCCTATACTGATGATATCAAAAATATCACCATGGATGCCGAACTCGGTGGCTACTTGATGGACACAAACTCTAAAGAGTACACCGTGGAATCCTTATGCAAAGCCTACGAATTGGAATACTTCAAAGGTCTCAAAGGTTTAGCGAGTATCTATTCATTGCCACAACTTAATGATTACTTAACTTCTAAAGTACAAGAATCCCAAATGGAAACACTTCTAACCTTAGAGATAAAGTTATCAAAGGTATTAGCAAGTATGGAAACCATCGGGGTAAAAGTCGATGTTGAAACGGTTAAAGAGTATCAAACCAAGTTAGGTGAAATTCTAGACCGTTTGGAAACTGAAATCTATTCACAAGCGGGTCATGAGTTTAAGATACTCTCACCTAGGCAACTAGGCGAAGTCCTCTTCAAAGAGTTACAGCTACCTACTGGAAAAGAGACCAAAACTGGATATTCCACTAGCAACGAAGTTCTAGAAAAGATTAAAGATAAACATCCTATCGTGCCGTTAGTTATGGAATACAGGTTCTATCATAAGTTGAAATCCACATATCTAGACGGTCTACTTGACTGTGTATCCAACGATGGCAGAATACACACCATCTTCCGACAGACTGAAACTCGTACAGGTAGACTATCTTCCGCTGAACCTAACCTACAGAACATCCCTATTAGAAACGACTTCGCCAAGAACATCCGAAAGTTTTTCGTCACTGATGATGACAAGGTTCTAATAGATGCTGACTACAATCAAATTGAACTACGTATCACGGCGGTAATGTCCCACGATACTAACATGGTTGAAAACTTCCTAAATGATAAAGATATTCACATGGCTACCGCTATGAAAATCTTCAACCGCACTGAGGACGAAATCACGCCACAGATGAGAGCTGTAGCTAAGTCTATAAACTTCGGATTAATCTACGGTATGGGAGCGTCCAAACTTTCCAAAGAGATTAACATCACACCTACGGATGCTAAGAAGTATATCACAAACTACTTTGAAACCTATCCAAACGTTAAAACTTTTATGGATGATATCGTGGAACGTTGCAAAGTCGATGGTTACGTTAAAACCATCTTAAATAGGGTTAGGTACGTCCCAGAGATAACCTCATCTAACAGGATGGTGCAATCCAGTGGTGAACGTATCGCAATGAATACGCCTATACAGGGTTCTTCAGCGGATATTATAAAACTTGCTATGGTAAACGTCTATGAACGTCTACAACGTGAAAATCTCAACGCTAGGTTGATATTACAAGTTCATGACGAACTTCTAGTAGAGAGTGAAAAATCCTGTGCTGATACCGTAGCAAAGATAGTTCAAGAAGAGATGGAACACGTCATGGATTTAGAAGTTCCGCTCACTGCAGAAGTAAAGTTAGGGGGTAGTTGGTTCGATGCTCATTAACATACAAAACGCCTCATTGAATGACATCCCACGCATAGAAGAGGTTGAAAAGGTCTGTTTTCCTTACGACTACTGGACTGAAAAGTCTATAGAGTACGCTATCACCCACATAGAGGATACTACTTACAGATACATCTTCTTAAAGGCTACCAATGAAGATAACATACTCATGGGATATATCATAGCCACGCTAGTGCTTGATGATTGCGAAATTCAAAATGTAGCCGTGGATGTTCCATATAGACGTAATCACATAGCCGAAAAACTCTTTGCCAAACTAGAAGAAATAATCCAAGGGGTGGCTAATAACGTCTATCTTGAAGTTAGGAAGAGCAACATCCCTGCACAGAACCTTTACGAAAAGTTAGGGTTTCAAATCGTCGGCGAACGCAAACGTTACTACGATTCACCTATCGAAGATGCAATCTTGATGATTAAGGCATTATAACGTTAATTCAAAAGGAAGGAAAATTTGAAATGTTAATACTAGGAATAGAAAGTTCTTGTGATGAGACCGCTGTGGCAATCTCAAAAGATGGTACAGAGATACTATCATCAGTGGTAAGCACACAGATTGAAGAGCATAAACTATATGGCGGTGTAGTTCCGGAGATAGCCTCCCGTAGACATTGTGAAAATATCTTAGGAGTCACCGAAAAGGCTCTATCGGATGCTAACTTGACCCTCAACGATATGGACGGCATTGCCGTAACCTATGCCCCTGGTTTGATAGGTGCTTTATTAGTAGGAATCAGTTTTGCAAAAGGTCTCGCCATGGCTACAGATAAGCCTTTGATACCAGTCCATCACATTGCAGGACACATAGCTACTAACTACATAACTACTCCTGAATTGAAACCACCATACTTATGTTTGGTAGTCAGTGGCGGACACAGTCACATAGTAGAAGTTTTATCCTACACGGAATTTAGAGTTATCGGTAGAACTAAAGACGATGCAGTCGGTGAATGTTTTGACAAGTGTGCTAGAGCTATGGGATTCTGTTATCCAGGAGGAGTTCAAGTGGATAAGGCTTCAAAGTTGGGAAATCCGAACGCCTACACATTGCCTAAGCCAAAGGTTGCTGGTAGTATCTATGATTTTTCATTCTCAGGTCTAAAGACGGCTGTAATCAACTTGATACACAACAATCAACAGAAAGGCATTGAAACGAATTTCAACGACCTATCAGCAAGTTTACAGAAGACCATCTCTGAAATAGTAACCGAAAAGACTATCTTAGCGAGTAAGAATCTAGGGTATACCAAAGTTGCCGTAGCTGGTGGAGTATCCGCTAACAGTGGCGTGAGAGAGTCCCTCAAAAAAGCCTGTGCCGAGAACGGTTTCGAGTTCTATATGCCTGACCTCAAATGGTGCGGAGACAACGGTGCTATGATAGCTTGTCAAGGATATTTCAACTACATCAATGGCATAACCGCCAACGTGGATTTGAACGGTATCGCTACACTATCATTAGAAGATTTATAATAATAATATATTTATACCATCAAGCAAAAACGGAACGATATTAAAATCGTTCCGTTTGATTTTTTATTAAACAAATTCACCAAACACAAACTTTGATTTGCCTTCGGCAAATTAAAGGAACGTCGTGGGCGGACGTTCTCTATATTTATCAAATTAACATCGTTTAAAACCTTGAAAACTTCCACGCCTAACGAGTTCCTTATCGATTTCGTTCATGACTACAAACTTTTTAAGTGTCCAAAGCGGAGCGATTAGACTATCCTTAGCACCGTCACCAGTGAGCCTTTGCACTATGACATCCTGTGGGAGAACTTCCAATTGGTCGCATACGAGTTGCGTGTACTCTTCCAATGTGAGCAACGAGAACTCTCCATCAAGATACTGTTGAGCCATCTTCGTACCCTTTAGGATATGCAACATATGCACCTTAACACTATGTGGATGTAGCTCCGCTAGAGTCTTCATAGTTTCGAGCATCATGGAGTGAGTTTCAAAAGGCAAACCGTTTATGATATGTACACATACGTTAATCCCTTTAGATTTCAACAGTTCATAGGTGGTTAAAAACTCTTGAAAAGTGTGTCCACGGTTGATATACTCCCCTGTTTGGTCATGGATGGTTTGCAAACCGAGTTCCACAGTTAGATATGTCCTTTGCGACAGCTCTTGAAGATAGTCTATAGTTTCCAATGGTAAACAATCAGGACGTGTAGCAATCGCTAGACCCACCGTGTTATGTGGAGTTATCGCAGTTTCAAATAGAGGTTTCAAGACTTCCAAAGGGGCGTAAGTATTCGTACCCGCTTGAAAATACGGGATATAGTATCCATCTTTCCATTTGGAACTCATCATGGATTTTTGTGCCTCTATCTGTGCAAGTACGCTTTCGTGTGGATTACCGGCGAAATCACCGCTAAGCTCATTGGAACAGTATGTACAACCGCCTACGCCTTTAGTTCCATCACGATTTGGGCATGAAAATCCCACGTTTAACGCTAGTTTGATGACTTTCTTTCCAAATCTGCTCCTGAGATAGTAATCCTGTGTATAGTACCTCTTGTTGCTATCCGAAAATGGGAATGGATTGGTATCTCTCTGTGTCACGATTGAACCTCCTTTAAGTGAACGTGATTTCTACAAACCAATTTTGCATTGCAAAATTTATAATCAATAAGGGTTATCCGATTTTTATAGAATCTACGGATTGAACAAAATCCTGTTTGTAGTTTTGATATGTACTAGTCGGTGCGGAACACGTAACTATATAGATTGAACTTCCTGCAAGAATGTATTCAGTATAACAAGACATATCTATGGTGCTGTCGTCCGAAACGACTTTGTAAGAAAATTCCGCAAGTTTGGCGGTGTATCTGTTGTCAATGGTGACGTTTTCAGCGGTGATTTCTGTGAACTCATCAAATGTATTCTTATACTGCAAAATGGTGTTCTGATAGTATTGGTCTATGCTATTATACTGGTAGATGTCAGTATCGTTGGTGACTATGATAGAAGCCGTTCCATCCTTGATAAAATACTTATCTATATACTTTGAAGAGGTCTCCTCATAGTCCTCAGGGACGTATATGGAAAAGTCATCTAAGACTATACCGCTTTTCATGGTGGTGGTGCTAACGTTTGAGGTGTCAATCTCCTTACAGGATGTGAACACGAACAGTGGTAACGCTAGTATTAAAAATAGTAAAGGTTTTCTCATTGGTAAACTCCTTTTGACTTGTTAAACTTACGGAAC
>CAZWRW010000077.1:0-7283 GCA_964636465.1 uncultured Ruminococcus sp.
AAAATCAATCAAAGATTGATTTTTCTAGGAACGGTCACAGCCCGTTCCCTACACAAGATTTTCAAATTGGATAGTTTAACCTATCAAACTAAAAGTTGACATCTTGATAAATTTGATATATAATAATCATAATAAAAAATCCATAGTGAAAAGGAGTTTTAAATATGGCTAATTTTTCGAGAAGGTTGCCAGTGTATCTACTGTTAGATACTTCTGGCTCAATGCAAGGCGAACCTATAGAGGCAGTAAGACAAGGTATCAAGGCTCTATTGATGGAGCTTAGGTCAGACCCTCAAGCCTTAGAGACTGCATACATATCCGTGATAACGTTCAGTAGCGTGGCTACACAGCAATGCCCTCTAACTGAATTGATAGCTTTCAAAGAACCACAGATTGAAGCCGGTGGTTTGACATCATTGGGTGCAAGTTTGGAGTTACTATCCGAATGTATAGAAAACGAGGTAATCAAGAACTCCTCCACGGTAAAGGGCGACTGGAGACCATTAGTATTTATCCTCACGGATGGCGTACCTACTGACACTTGGGAAGAACAAGCTAAAAAGTTGAAATCTCAAAAACCTGCAAATATCATTGCGTGTGGTGCTGGTGCTGATGCTAACGCTAATGTTCTAAAACAGATTACCGACAACGTAATCATGTTGAACAACCTATCCGCAGGGGATTTATCACAGTTCTTTAAGTGGGTTTCCGATTCCATAAAGTTGTCTTCAAACTCACTGGATGCTAAACCTAATCAACCTATACAGCTACCTGCTCCCCCTCCGACTTTTACTATAATTCCGTAACTTAACGTGAATTTGATATAATTTCATGCGTTCCGCAATTTGCAAATTAGAGTTTTTTAAGGAGGTTTGTATTGTATAATGAGTGACGAATTTAACCCACTTAAAGATATCTTCTCAAAAGAGAAGTTGGAAAAGTTTCAAGATAGTACTATAAACTTTTTCTCCACAGTGATTAGAGAGAATGAAAAGAACATCGAGAGGGTACAGAGTATATTTTCTAAACAGGAAGAGGATGCCCCTATGCCTATTAAAGACCACAAAGTCTATTATGAGTGTCCTTTCCCGACCCCTGACAACCCTTTCACCCCTGATGATATATGCCATTTCCCAACCAACAAAACTACTGATGAAAAAATCAAGGAGGAAACAATCGAGGTGACTCCAATGGAAAACAGTTCAAGCCAAAACCCAACGCCATCACAAGAAGAGACTTCACAACCACTTACAGATAAGGAAGTTATCAACAAGACAGCCTCTATGTGGAAGTACAATCCAGTGGCTAGTGAGTTAGACCCATTTCCAGAGTATATCACTCAAAGGGGAACTTCGCAATATGCTGAGGTTTTAGTTTCAAGGGTCAGGGGCAAAAAACACAAGCACGATGGCTCTAACTGTGATGACAACTTCTCATTTGATTTTATAGGCAACTGTTGTATAGTAGCACTCTCCGATGGTGCAGGTTCTAAGAAGTTTTCAAGGTTAGGCTCAGATGAGGTTACTAAACAGTATGTGCAATCCATGAAAAGTTCAATAGATGGTCTCATGCGAGACGCTTCATTTTGGGAGGGTCTAAGCAACCCCATAACTGATAGTTTGTTTAACATTTCGTGTAGTAGGTTGGCACTCGAAATGCAAAACGGTGTGAAATCTGCATATAGTGCGTTGTCGTGTAAGTTTGAAGAGATATCCCAAAATAACGCATACATACGTGAACTTGGCAGAGATGTCAACATCAATGATTTAGCTTGTACGTTGTTGACTGCAATCATCATTCCGATAGACACCCCTAACGGTGTTGAAACTTTCGTAGCTACGTTACAAATCGGGGATGGTATGGTGTGTTCTATCAATGAGGATAACCCTTTTGAAACCTGTACCAAAGTTCTAGGCTCTTCCGATAGCGGTGCATTCAGTGGAGAGACTGACTTCATAACCTCATCCGATATGTTAGAACAGTCCACATTGTTGAGACGTATAAAGATTAGCAAGTGTAAAACTTCCGCAGTAGTCTTAGCTACAGATGGTGTCGCTGATGACTACTTCCCATATGAAAACAAGTCCGCTATGCTATACAGAGACCTACAGTTAAACTGTATCGTGCCTACCGCCTCAAGTGATGACGATTCTTCAATAAAGATAGTTGCACCTATCCGTGAACAGAAAACCATAGAGGAGACTCCTAAAGATATCTGTGTAGCGTACTCCGAGGATATAAAAGAGTTCTTCAACATCGACGATGCTACCCTTTGGCAAGATACCTCTTTCGTTAAGAATGCCGTATCAGTGTATGGGCAGTCGTTCAGTGACGACAGGAGCTTAAACCTCCAAAACTGGCTCGACAACTACACCAAGCGTGGCTCTTTTGATGACCGAACACTGTTTATCTACAGGACGTTACACTAAAAAACATATTGAAAAAAATCAACGGAACGATTTTTACATCGTTCCGTTTTTTGATTTAAGTATAAAATTTTACGCCTTAACCTCTTCGACTGGTTTCTCTTCCTCCGCCTTTTCGATGAGTTCCTCAACTGAGATACCCTCTTTTTCGGCTTGAGCTTTCATAATCGTCAACATTTGAGTGAGTAAAACTTCCTCCTTGGATGGCTCTGCTGGTGCCTCTGGAGCTGGTTCTTCTTCCTTTTTCTTTAGAACCTTGTTTACTATCTTAACTATTGCGAATACGCATATAGCAGTCAATAGGAATGTGATTATGTTTTGGATAAAGTTACCGTAAGTAAGAGTAGCACCATCAGTAAATACTGGTGTTATGCCGTCCTCTTCAAACTCACCTGTTGGGATAGGTACTGTGTACTTCAAACCCGCAAAGTTGATTCCACCTGTAATCATACCTATGATTGGTGTGAAGATGTCCTCAACCAACGATGTTACGATTGCTGTGAACGCAGAACCCATGATGACACCGACTGCCATATCTAGAACGTTACCTCTAGCTATGAACTCTTTAAACTCTTTGATTAAACCTTTTTTTCCTTCTTCTTTAGCCATTAAAAAGACCTCCATAATTTAAAGTTTAGTATAATTATAACATACTTTTGTGAGGTTTGCACTATGGAAACATCACAAAATTTTGTTGACACTAGGGTGTAAAATTGTATAATTTTGTCGTTCTAACACAACGTCATTGCGATACATCGGATTTTGTCGAATTGACGTTATTAAAAGTTAGTTCTCTATAGCTACTGAGTTGACTTGCATATTGTTGGATTCTATGGTGTCCATTACGTTTTGGTGGGCGGTGAATATTATAACTTGTGTATGGTTTGAATACTCATACAAGAAGTTAATGCCGTCCTTTACGCTGTCATCGTTGTACTGTATGAACGTATCATCAAAGATGGTAGGTAGAGCATCTATTGAGAGGTTCTCACAAAGTAGTTCGGAGATTCCCAACTTGAGCGAAACTGAAGCTTGTTCCATAGTGCCATCGGCTAGATACTTCCAATCTTCCATAGAGTTGTCACTCTGTGAGAAGTTCTCCAAAGTCTGTAGTATTGCTGAGTTCTCATGAGAGGTGTTCTTGGTAATCTCCTTGAAGATTGTCGAAGTTCTATCACAAAGTTTAGTGGTATATACCTTCATATCCTCGATGGACTGTTCAAGAACTTCCAACGCTAGGTCTACACTACGACAGAACTTCTCCTGCCTATTGATGGTTCGTTCAAGTGTATTGATGTTATGTTCAATTTGAGTTACACATACAGCTTTTCTAAAGTTAGCCCTAATATCCGAATTGATAAGCGTTAAATCCTTGTTTTGCATATTCAAGGAGTATTGACACTCATCCAGTTCAGCTTTGAGTGCGGATAGCTCAGAGATACTCATAGGTTCAGGATTATCCTTGCCACACATTTCTATGAAATCTTCGGTGACGTTGGTCAACTTCTCCTTGATGGTCTCGTAGGTTTGACCGTTCGTCTCAGACTTTACTGTCTCTTGTTGATAGTCTCTCTTGTTCTCTAAATCCTTGATTTCGTTTAAGTCATTGTTTAGAGAGGCTATCGCCTTTGCGACTTCGTTTAGACTGTTGCATGGCTTGAACATATTAACATACTTGATAACCTCAGTTTGAGCTGTTGAGAAACTCTTTTCGGAATTTGCGATGTCTTCCAAAGTGTTTTCGAGTTCGGTCTGTTTCCTATCGACCTTTTCCTGTTCACTCTTGAAAACTCCCTCCATCTCAATCTTTTGATTCTTCCAATACTCTAGATTCTTTTCAAGTGTAGCTTTCTGTTCCTCTAATTTTTCTATGTCGGTGATAATCTGTTCTTCATTAAGTTTGAAGATGTTCAACTGTTTCTTAGTTTCACGTTGTTTTTTGACTAGGTACTGTTGTGCGACTTCTACTTCATAACGGACGTTTTGCATATTCTCCGTTGCCTTGGATAGTGCTACCTCATCCATACGATGGTAATCGTTCTGCTTTTTGACTGCCTTGTCTCTATCCACGAAACTTAACAACGCTACAAAGATTCCTGCACACAACATGATAAAAAACAGATTGTTATGTGCAAACAATACCATGATTATTCCTAACAAGGCTATGATTACACCTAACACTATAAACGATTTTGCAGAACTCTCTGGAACTTCCATAATCATAGACTGTTTAGCATCATCGAGTTGTTGCTGTGCCATACTGATACGTTGTTTGCCTAACTCTTGTTGAGCTTTTAACTGTTCGTCTACTACACGGAAATCTACATCAGCATTGTTGATTTTCTCCATGTTTTCGGTGAGTTCTTTCTTCTTAGATTCTATGTTATCATCTATGTTTTTTATGTGTCCTAATGTGAACTCTATCTGTTCGACAGCCTCATCATAGAGCTTGTGTTCTTCGGTGTAGGAGTTTTCTAAACCCTCTTTCATGGTTTCAATCTCTTTTTTGAGCTTGTACACCTTGGATTGCATTTGATTCTTATGTTCACCAATCTGTTGAAGAGCCACCATCTTTTGTTGTGCCGTGTTGATAAACGCATTATCGACGGTTACATTCTCATTGGTCAATAGAGCCTTACGACGTTCTATCTCTTGATTGAGTTCCGTAACTTTATCAAACTTGGATACCGTGGTCTTTAAAGCGTTTACTTCTTCCATCATGTTTTGGATATCCAGTTGCCTTTTGAGTTCGTCGTAACGTCTAACGATATCGTCGCAACTCTCCTGCACTGATTGATATTCCATCTGCATCTCGATTTTCTTACTCTCTTCCTGTTTAGCCACCTCTATGTCTTCGTATAGTGACCTTAAAGTAATCTTGTTCTTATCGAGTATGCCGACCTTTCCACTCTTGGATAAGTATGACTCTTTAGTAGAGTTCAACTCTTCTAAAACTTTAGTTGATGATACGTTCTCTTCACAAGTTTGGATTAGGTTTACTAAACTTTCAGCGACTGTGCTATCGTCTAATCCCATGCTAGTTGAGTTTATAAAAGCACTCCTCTTAAAAGCCTGTTTGTTCAAACCGAATAGAAACTTTCCAACCTCTTTATGATTAGGAATCTTTTCTTCTAGATTGGTGGTCAAGTTGTAGAGTGTCACAGTATCTGTGGCGTTGGAGTTCCTAAAGATTCTATGTAGACGGTATTCGTTATCATTGAAAACGAACTCTATAGCACCGCCCATCTCTAAGTTTGAATCCGTTGGACGATACTTTAAACGCTCACTGGTAATCACATCGGATTTTCCATCCACTGGCGGAGAACCGTAAAACAACATCGTTATGAAATCTAATAGAGCAACCTTGCTATTCTCTACGTTACCATGTATGATGTTTAAGTTACTAGTAAACTCTGCATGGATATCTTTAAAGTTACCGAACGCTATGACATCTATAGCATTAATTATCACCTAGGAAACCCCCTTTACTGTCTTTATGATTGAAAGCACTCATACCTACGTACATGGCGTACTTTAGATTCTGCTTTTCAAAGTCGTCAATACTTCTGTCAATTCTGTTGAGCATATTCTTAACGAACAACCCTCTTAGTGAAACTTCTTTAGATAAAGCTCTAAAGTCTATCCTCGGAAGTGATTGGTTGGTAACTTCACAATAGAATACCAACTCACTAAGTATAGACTGTATCGTTTGACAGTTAGGAGAGTAGTTACCATCAGTAATACCCACTAAAATTATCTTGTAGAGGTTGTCATAATAGTTATAAGCAAAGCACTCTTTTAAGTGACTTTTAATCTTTCCTATTACGTCGTTGTCATTGAATGAAGCCGTAATATCAAGAGTAATCTCTATGAGTACCCTTTTTGATATAGGCAAGAATTGCAAATCACACTTACCCTTGGAAATTGTTCCGTAATAGATACCTTTTTGTCCTTGCTCATCGAATCCGTGACCCTCAGGGCAACCGGAATATGCAAAAAAAGTATCTTTAGATTTTTTAATCGGTGAGGTTTTGTGAATGTGTCCCAAAGCGATATAATCCATATGGGAGTTACCTATCTGTTCTAGGGTTATAGGATTATATTGGCTCACTTGAGTATCATTTTCTAATAAGTCACCGTGCATGACCATCAAGTTTACGAAATCATCTTGAGGGACTTCCAACTCATCAAAGATGGGCATTTCAATGTAGGTACTCGTGAACGAAGTTCCCCAAAGTCTGAGTTTCATGTTAGGAAACTCAACATACTCTACAGCTTTTCCGAAGATAAACACGTTATCTGACCATTTGCTATCACAGAATGGACAACCTACACCTACATAGTCATGGTTACCTCCACAGATGGCTACTATCGTTTCAGGGATGTCAGCGAGGCACTTCTTAGCGAAGTCTACTAGAGGTAAATCCACGCCGTGGTTTTCAAACAGGTCACCAGATATCAAGAGAACATCTACATTTTTGCTCTTACAGAGTTCAGTAATCTTTTTGAAAGTGTTCATAATTTCGGAACGTCTAACTTTAGCGTCTGCGTCCTTTAAAAAAGGGATTGTAGCACCTAAGTGAACGTCACTACAATGTATTATAGTAATACCCTCTTCCGAATGGGGTTTTGCTTTAAACAATGGGCTATCTTTTTGATAAGATATGTTGTTTATATCCATACGTATAAATATCCTTTCACTATGTTGTAAAAAAGTTCTATCCTTTTAATTATAACATATTTTAGGCAAGTTGTAAATGCAATTAAGCTCAAATATTTAGGAGTATTTTTTGTGCAATTAGTATACTTTAGTTCAATATTTCAATGCACCCAAATTTTAATATCATGTAGGGAACG
>CAZWRW010000078.1:0-7279 GCA_964636465.1 uncultured Ruminococcus sp.
AAGGACACTATGAAGATTAAAAAAATTCCTCCCATATAAAAATTTATGGGAGGATTATTCTTTATTTATATTTAGAACGATAATACATCATTCCAAGCGTTCCTTGATGTTTTGAACCTCTTCAAGCATTTTAGAAGTTACAGAATCGTCATCAGGTTCAAAGATTGAGCCGTAGTCGAACAGTGCAACGCCCTCAACTTCAGGATTTGCAAAAGCGTAGTCAATCTGTGAGCCGATTACGTCATCAGTGACCCATTCGTCGGAGCCGTCACCTGCCCAAGTATCGACCTTACCGACTTTGTAAACTCCTAGACCTATCACCAACTTGACGGAGCTGTTCTCATTGAGTTCCGCCCAACGGTTTAGAGTCTCCAAATATGGACACGTCGAATTATTAAAACCAAAGTATATTTGTGGCACTATGTAATCACAATAACCCTCAGTAGAAGTCCAAAGTTCGACATCTGCACACTGTTCGTTGAGGTTCACGCTTATATTACCTTGCGGACTGATACCAAACTCTACACTAGAGTTGATACTCTTTATAGTTGAGTACATCTCTTTAACGAGCGTGTTTACATTATCACGCCTAAACTGTAACAGGTCGGATTCTCCACTTTCAGCAAAACTTATAGAATCGAAACTTTCATCAGTAGTTGGGTAGAAGTAGTCATCTATATGGATTCCATCGACTTGGTAACCCTCCATGATTTCCCTAACGCCGTCACATATGAGTTGACGAACTTCCTCATAGTAAGGATTTAAGTACCAATATCCGTTATACTCATTGATATACGTGCCTTGTTCGGAGTTGTACCACTGTTTGACTGTGTACTCATCCGACATGGAATCCATGTTTTCGGTGGTCATGCAACGCATAGGATTTATCCAAGCGTGTATAGATAGTCCTCTTTCGTGGGCGAGATTCACCATAATTTCTAGAGGGTCATAATCGGAGTTGTAATACCCCGCCTTTGGGAACAGTTCGGATATATAATAACTATTTGCGTGTGAACGTACGTGTACATATACCGTATTGATACCCATATCTTTAGCATTGTCGAAACGTTCAGCCATGTTTGCAGTGAACTCTTCTTCGGATTGGTCATACAAAACTGTGCTATAATCCATGTAGGAAAACCACATAGCTTTTGGGGTATCGAAGTTTAGGGCAGTATAGGGGTTGTCAACCTGTGGTATGAAGTCTGAAATATCTTCTGTGGTAACCTCTTCGAATTGCGTGGTAGTTTCAGTAGTTGAAGTCTCGTCAGTATCATTTGGCGTGACGGTCTTTACGTTGAAATAGACCATAAATAGATAACATATCGATACACTTATCAATAACAGTGGCAAGTATTTTTTCAAGTTAGCACGTCCTTTCTTTGTGATGGTGCATTATTAATGTTAATTCAACACATTTTGGAACGGTCACAGCCCGTTCCCTACATGGTTAAATTCTATGCGGATGGTTAAAATTTTATTACCGAATATCAAATCGCATGACCAAGTTATAAGAATCTAACCTGACTTGACAACCATCTGTGATGACCGTCGCTTTACCTCGTGGGAGCAGGTTGCCATTTGGAGAGTGCATTCCCTCACAAGCGTTGTTGACTAATACCCATCGATTATCATAATAGTATGTATACGCCATGATAGTCCTGTCGGCACGTTCGTCTGGGAATACCTTGGTTGATAAGTGCCATTTCATAATCGGAGTGTGATTTTCAGCTACCATACTACTGATTTTATACCACTTGCCCTTGTCGGTCTGTTTTTCAATTAGGAAGTCTATCTTTACTATGGATTCCATGACCCTTGCTCCACAAAATGGACACACTGGACGGTTCACATCTCTAATGACAAACCACTTCTTATCACAGTTTGGATTACTACACGAATGTAACATATCCCACGTTTTAGATAGACCTTGTTCCCATTCTAAGGCAGTTGGGCGTAGGTTCGGATTATGAAGTCCATCCACAAAAGATTTTAAAAACAACCTCTCTAACTCCTCGCCTAAATCCTTGATGGTAACTCTCAAATCGTTAGGATGGTTTGAAAAATCAGTAGGATTTTCAATGAATGTAGCCTGTTCGCCTAACGCTAAGAAGTCGTCATTCTCTGCGGAAGTACAATCATAGATTTTAGGGCCATCCAGCAATGGATGCCTACACAGAAGATATTCATATATCAACACCGCCAAAGAATGCAAATCCGTCTTGATGGATGGGAAAACTCTTAAATCGTCATCTAACAATGAGGTGGCTATAACTTCTGGTGCGATATATCCCCTAGTACCCATAACTTCGGGTGGGTATACGTTGGGTACTACGAGCGAATCTACATCTATGACTACACAAGTACCGGTCTTCGGGTCAATGAGAACGTTCTTACATGAGAGGTCGGAATGTGCTAACCCTGCTTGATGTAACCTCCTAATGGTTCTTGAGAGTAGCACACAAATCTGTAACATAGAACGAAAATCCCCTAACTCAGAAGCTCTTAGATACTTTCTAGACTTTCCTGTAAACCATCTACTGTTCTTATCCTTGCCGTTGAGGTTCATGCCTTGTACTTTTGAGGAGTACTCATCAAAAAAGAAGTTTTTCGGGTAACTCGGTGAGACTATGCCTAAACCATACTTTCTATGGTAGACGGTATCCAAAGGCCAACAGAAACGTTTCCTGAAGTATTCCGCCGTTTGAGGAGTGTTACCTCTAGCACCGCCGTCCTCTTCAGCGACGGTTGGGTTATACTTGTGAATTATCCTGTTTAGACGTTCCTTTACGAAGTTCCCCTCTATGGAAGACTTATCATTGAAAAACTGCACAACCATAGACTTATCCAACGTGAAAAACGTGTACTTCATACTCCCCCTTGGAGCGTCATCCGTAGCAACGAAAAGTATCTCTTCCCCACTGGATGATAATACCGCCTTATCTATCTTTTCCATAGCCTTTAAATCACCTCGTTTGATATGTATTTTATTTTTTAACTCTAAATTGTATTATTTTATTTAAAATTTCGGAACGCCATTGCGACGTTCCGTAAATTTATGTATTATATATATATATTAATCGTTTTGACAAACCAAAGTCATTACAAACTGCTTTGCTGAACGTGGTGAACGTCCCCTACTGATTACAAACCTTTCCGCTAGGATGTCTAACTCGTGTGGGTCGATGTTCACGTTGTACGCCTTGACCAACTCATGTACGATAGTTAAGTAATCTTTCTTAACTGGTTGTGAGAACTTAACTGACAATCCAAAACGTTCGGATAGTGAAGTCAATTCTTGAACTGTGTCGTTAAAGTGGATGTCGTCACCCTCACGGTCGGAGAAACTCTCCTTGACTAGATGTCTTCTGTTGCTAGTAGCATAGATTACTACGTTATTCGCCCTCGAAGATACGTTACCCTCTAGGATGGCTTTAAGTGTAGAGAAGTCATTATCATCACTGTTGAACGATAGGTCATCTATAAAGATGATAAACTTCAAAGGGTTCACAGATAGGCTATCCATAATCTTAGGGATGTCATGGATGTTCTTCTTCTGCATTTGTATGATTCTCAATCCCTTATCAGCGAACTCATTAGCTACCGCCTTAACCGTTGAAGATTTACCGGTACCTGCATCACCGTATAGCAACACGTTGGAGGCTGGTTTACCTAACAACAGAGCCTTAGTGTTATCTATGACTACTTTCCTTTCACGTTGATATCCGATTAACTCACTCAACCTAGTGGTATCTGGGGACTTGATAGGTACTATCTCACCGTTTTCAACTATGAACATATGATACTGTGCAAACATACCGTATCCATATGAGGATATGTTGTTGATACGTAAGAAGTACTCATCTTTAAAGTTATAGGAAGTAGTCTCCCAAGTAGGAAGATACTTACTATAGTCTATCTGTGAAGTAATCTCACTAGATTGTACCCTTGCTACACTGTTTAGCACGTCCAACTCGTGATTGATACACTCATCTAAAACTTTTGGAGTGTCGTCCATACACTTGCTGTGTACGTATACGTTCTCATCTTCAAGAATCTTATTGAGAACGTAATCCGTGAAGTTTACGCTATGCTTGTAAAGCTCAGAAACGAAGTTAGAGTAACTTTCAAGCTGTACCGAAGTATCTTCATGCTTTTCGATACTTTCAAGGAGGGTTACAAACTTACCTATAACCTTATCCTTTAACAGACTCCTAAATATTACTAGAGTCTTCAAATCGTAGCTATACTTAGCTGTACTGATAAAACTATCCATAAAAAACACCTTACATTTCAGTTTAGACACCACATGATGTCTAACTTATTGTACCACAAACGCCGTAAAACGTCAAGATTTTTATTAAATTCACCAAACACAAACATGAATTTGTCTTCGATAAATTTAGGAACGGTCACAGCCCGTTCCCTACAAGGTTTACCTATTCCGTTAGGCTGTGTAACAACGTATTGGCGATACTCTCTGTTGAAACACTCTCCCCTGAATTTCTATCCTCTATGAGAATGCAAAAAGCTATAGGATTGTCCAAATCGTCGTTGAATCCCACCAGTAGAGAGTTCTCCTTGTCGCCGTTTTCGACCTGTGCAGTACCTGACTTTACACCAACTTTAAAATCAGGAATGCTTTGAGAATACTTCTCTTCGCCATTGGTGAGCATAATCTCACGAACCTTTTGTGCCGTGACACTAGAAAACAATGTACCTGTATAGTCTGTGATGGCTTGGTCGTACTCTCTACCGTTCACGTTGACTACGTAATCTATTAAGTATGGATAGGTCGCTCTACCTGTGCCATTAGCGATAGCACTCTGCCAAACCATAAGTTGACACGGACTTACCATAGTTTCACCTTGCCCGATACATCCCCATTGGGTGTTGAAGTCTGTGGAATCTTTCAATGTGGTGGATGCTGTCTGTACCTTAATACCATTGATAGAAAATGTTGTACTTTCGTCATCGTTTACGGAGTAACCCATATTTCTGTAAGTTTGTATCAACTTGTCCAAACTGAATGAAGAATCTTCCACAAGTTGGGCAAAGTATGGATTACAACTATTCTCAAACGCCTCTATGATATTTTCCGTACCATGACCGCTCAAGTTATGACACTTAATATCCGTGTTGGATAGGTTCGTATAGACTCCATTGCAAGTGTATTCTATCTTACTTAGAGTGTTCCAACCATACTGTTCTATGGCTGAAATCAATGTGGAAACCTTCTGTGTAGAACCTGGAACTACCTTTATAAAGTTCTTACACAAGAGACTACCTTCTTCTAGGTCATCATATCCGAGAACCACATCGACACAAGGTTTACTTACACACACTAGAATCTCTCCTGTGACGTAGTTGTAAGCTATCGCACTACCGTTCTTATCTCCAAAAGCGTCATAGACTTTTAGATTAGCCTCATGGTCGAGGGTGGTATATATACAGGCTTGACCATCCGAGAAGTTTGTGCCTTGCGTGAAACTATAGTTGTTTAACTTGTCGGCGTTCCTACTGACTAGCGTGTTAGTCGCTTGACCTTTAGCATCTCCGATTAGGTTGCCTACATCTTTAAAGTGACCCTTTTCGTAAGTGCCGTCCTCATAGGAGGCGTTCATATCATAAAGGACGTCGCCGTTCCTATCGTAGACGTTGCCAAGCTTACTAGACGTTGAGTTCACTATATAGTATGACGATTCAATCTGAATCTTAACGAACAACACGACCATCCCCAACAGAAACACCGCTAACATTAACCATACTATCTTTAGACATCTATTGATATTTTTCAAACTTTGAACCCCTCCTAATATATTTAATAAAAATCAATCACACTGCGTGTGATTCTAAGGAACGGTCACAGCCCGTTCCCTACATGGGATTTTCAAACCTCTTCTATTTTTCATAGATTTGTGAAGCTTTTAAGAATCCCACTAAGAAACCACAGGATATCATCGAGCTACCGCCCATGGATATGAACGGCAAAGTAACTCCAGTAAAAGGAATCAGGTTGCAACTACCGAAGATGTTCAAACTCATCTGTGCGATAAACACCGCAACCACTCCTACAACGAGAGTTCCATGGTAGTATGTGCGTGGTGTATTGATTAGATTAGTACACAACATCGCAATGATGGACAACACTGCCGTGATACCTACTAGAAATCCCCACTCTTCACAGATGGACGAAAATACTATGTCAGTATCGTAGGCGGGAATGTTACACAACTTTCCGAATCCTGCACCCTTTCCGAACCAACCGCCCTCCGCTATGGCTATGAGTGCTTTACACTGTTGATATCCTGAACCTGATTGGTCTGCCCAAATATCCACATAGAGACGTTCTTTTACATACGATGGGGCAAACTTCAATGCACAGACTATCCCAGCTAATGCGATGATACACAATGCAATGACACTCTTCTTAGAAAATTTAGTCTGCGGATAACATATTCTAGTCAAGAATGCACAGAATCCCACAGCCATAAAGGTTGGTAGACTTCCTAAATCTCTACACCACCACTGTAGAGCTACTATCATAGCGGTTAGTATCAACAGTAGGATGTTATCAGGAACATACTTAAACCGTCCAAATAGAAAAGATTTTCTTTTGTGTTGTCTAGTTAGAGTAGTTGCACAGAGTATCACGTATACAGGTTTTAGGAACTCAGAGGGTTGCAAAGTGATAACTTTTAAATCTATCCAGATACCACGCTCACCAGTGAACAACAGTATGGATACCATGATTATTAAAGCTATCAAATATAAAATAGGTTTCTTACGTTCGAGTTTTTCGTAATCCAAAGCGATTTTGCAACCGTAATCCATGCACACTAACGTTATGATGGAGAGTATCGCTTGTTTGTATGAGAATCCCACGCCACCAAAACAAGATTGAAATATCACACTCATATTGAGTATGAACAACATCATGTAATCCAAGGTGTAGACTAGTTGTCTTTTGCGTTTAAGTATCGCTAAGTACACCAAATCCGAAACTATCACAAATGTAGATAGAAGTATCGGATAGGTAGTGGTCTCGTAGTTGCCCTTGAAAAATACTACAAGCAACATAGATATGTGTGTCAACAACACCATAGAGGTTACTGTAAAATAGTGTACTTTAGCATTGGTTCTTAGCCTAGTCAAGAATTATCACCAGCCTTTCTTAATATAGTTCCATTGCAAAAAGATTGTATATCTGTGAGGTTTGAAAATCCTATGTAGGGAACGGGCTGTGACCGTTCCTAAATTTGACGAAGTCAAATCAATG